>NZ_JADEXO010000060.1 GCF_015207105.1 cf. Phormidesmis sp. LEGE 11477 | reverse complement strand
GGTGAAATGCGATTGCCAGCGAGAGATGTGGGGGGCAAGCGATCGCAGCTCTCTCTGGCGATCTAGATCGGTCACAAACCCGGTTCCACAAATCATGGCATCGTGACGCAGCGTGCTGTCTCCATAGGTGCCCACAATCTCATGGTTGTAGTAATTCAGCTTTTGGATTGGCGCATCGGTGTGGAGCGTTAGCTCAGGCTGACTGATCGCCTGATAATAGGTATGTGAAGGGGGTAGCTGACCTAGCCGCAATTCGGCCAGACTATACGCCCATTTCATCTGGTCTGGCAGATCGATATAGTGGCGATGATAGCCATTCCATTCACTCCAGCGAATCCGGTTCACGTTGGTCAAAGACTTTCGTCTAACCACAATATCGACTGATTTGGCTCCGGCCTTGAGCATCAGCAAGGCGTTGTCAAAAGCGCTCGCCCCGCCACCGACAACAACAATTCGCTTGCCTGCGAAAGCTGGAAAGTCAATACTATCCATGGTGTGGTGATAGCAGTGCTCGGGCAGATTTTCACTGACGATACGCGGCAGTTTCTTTCCGCCTGCACACTCCATGCCAGTGGCGAATACAAGAAATCTTGCCTTGTAGCGTTCAGGGCGTCCTTGATGGATAGCTTCTAGCCAAAAGCACTGTTCGGCCTGATTCCAGGTAATGTCTTGAATGTGGGTATCGTTTTGAATGGGCAGATCAAGAATTTTGCCGTACCAGTCTAGGTAGTCTGCCCAGAACAGTCGAGGAATATATTGAATGCGCTGCCAGTAGGCTTCTCCATAGCGAGCGCTGCACCAGCGGCTGAAGTGTAGATTGGCAATGCCCCACTCTAGTCCGCCAGTGACTTGTTTGGGGGTCCGCAATGTAGCGTTACGGGCGTGTGATCGCCATGGCCCTTCGTGACCTGTCTGGGCTTGGTCAAATATCCGCACGCGCTCTATTCCATGCCGCCGCAATCCAAACGCAGTTGATTTGCCACAGTGCCCCGCCCCTATTATGGCCACTTCTAGAACAGCATGATCCCGGCTATAGTCCCAAGTTTTGCTTGGATAGTTCAGAATGTCTAGATCGGCGTATATCGCTTCAGTCAGCCGATGTAGCCTTTTGTCAGCATCGGGCAAGGGCGAGGGCAGCACCCAAAAATCTTCAGCGCTAAAGCCAGTTGGAAGCGTCGGCGAGGGATGGATATTTGTCATGAATTGGAAATATAGCAACGTGCGGATGCATCACTCCCCTAGGAGAAACCGCAAGAGAGATCGCGCTGACGTAAAGAACGTCTTTGCAAAGGTGCATCGCCAGTCGGTTACCGATTCACAATAGCAATACTTTCTGGCATGGGCGGCAGAACAAAACGATTATTTTCTAATTACGTCGTGTTTTTATCATCGAGATCCGCACTGAGGTTCGTAGTTAAATCATCAACACAAACTGAAAGAAGAGAACTTACGTCTATTTACTTGCATAGCTGATTTGTTCTACTGCAACATTTCCTCTTATTATCGGGTGCCAAATTATTGAGTGCCAAACATGCGATCGCCAGCGTCTCCTAGCCCTGGCAGAATGTAGCCATGTTCGTCTAGCTTGTCATCAATGGCGGCGGTGAAGATAGGGACGTCGGGGTGCTCTTCGTAGAAGTTCGTAATCCCCTCAGGAGAAGCCAACAGACAGACAAATTTGATCGACTGTGGCTGAGTTTCTTTGAGACGATGGACGGCTGCGATCGCAGTATTTCCAGTTGCAATCATCGGGTCTACGATCAGCATCTGCCGATCGCTGACATCGTGCGGCACTTTGAAGTAATACTCCACTGGCACCAGCGTTCTAGGCTCGCGGTAAAGGCCAATATGCCCCACCCGCGCTGATGGGATCAGCTGGAGCATGCCGTCTAAGATACCTTGTCCCGCTCGCATGATAGAGATAAGCACTAGCTTCCTACCGGTCAGCATTGGGGCATCCATCGTCGAAAAAGGCGTTTCGATAGAAACTTTTTCTAGCGGCAAATCGCGGGTGACTTCATAGGCCAACAGCATGCTGATTTCCTGGAGAAGTGCTCGAAACTTAGCGGTGCTGGTGTCTTTTTTCCGCATGAGCGTCAGCTTGTGCTGGATCAGAGGATGCTCAATAAGTGTGACTAGATTGTTCATAATAGCTGACGCCGCTGTTTAGCTAGAAGATTGTTTGACTAGAAGGCTGTTTGACTAGAAGACAACTTTTAATCGAGAAATTTGCCCAATCAAAATACGGTTCAAAATACAGTGCCATCACTTTGGATTGTAATTGGAGGTGCGCCTGTGGGTCTGAGCTGCTTGGCAATTCGTCGTCCGGCAGCCCAAGTACCCCCTTCTAGTATTTTGATTAGGGGTAATTCTTCAGGAGATTTATCTAGCAATTGTTGAACGCGATCGCCAATTAGATCGAGTAGAACAATGGTTAAAGCTCGCCATTCTACTACCACAGGTGAGCTGGGCAGATGCGACTTACTCGTAACCTCTGGGTGCTTGGGCACGAGTAACCCCATATCAAGGCAGAGTCCGCCGTTGCGATATTCTGCTAGCCCAGTGAGCGCATTCAAATTGGTCACAGCTATCCCTGCTGCCGCTAGCGGTTCGACCAATGAGTAGGTGAGCCATTGGGAAAGCTTGTGAAAGGGGACTAAGTTGCCGCCTATTGATGTTTTAACAAGCTGGGGATGGGGCCATACGTCACCTAGGTTTGTCTGGGCGATCGCAGCTCGACCCGGCCAAATTGCGCCAAAGCTTTTTAGCACTGCGCTTAGCAACTCACCCGCATCTAGTGAAATTTCTTCTATATTCTGTTTGCCTTTTGGCGCGCGATCTACCATCCAACGATCTAACAAATTGCTGGGCCTAGCTGAACCTGAGCTAGACCGACTGCTTTGTTCTTCCAAGGTTTCTCCTAATTTTTGAAGAAGATCCAAACGACCAGAAAGCCCAACCAGCGGATTATCAGAACTTACTTGAAAGGCCCCCGCCAGGTCAGCTTCGGTCAGTTTTTGCAGGCCCACTGCATCGACCTGATAGGGTGCAGCCGGATCGGATGAAAAAAGACCCTGTTCAAAAGCGCGGAGGCTAGCCACGGCCAGACCTTCCGACCGCTGTAGAGGCTTCGCTTTATCGCCTCCGGGCCCAATCGAGAGATCCTGATAACGCCACTGAGTGCCAGCCCCGGCATCTAGCAGCACGCTGACAACCGCTAGATCGACTTGCGATCGCGCTACTTGAAAAGGTGTCGACACTTCAGGTCTTGCGCTCTGTGCATCTAGCGCCTGACTGAGCCTTTGATTCAGCGCTGCCAAGCGAGGGACGCCGCCCACATCAAAGTGACGCCAGCGGCTGTGAAAAGGAATATCAAAGTCGGGATAAAACGCCTGAGTGGTCGATACGACATAAGCGGCCACTTCGTCTAGCCTGTCTAGGTCGCAGGCAAAGTGATCTAGCTGGTCGGCTTGGCATCGCTCAAATAGCTGTTGGGCGCGATCGCGAATTGCCTGAGGCGTTTGTAGGTATGCGATCGCCGCCTGTTCTGCGGGTGTCATTCTACGTCCTCACGGGCTACGTCTTCATACTGTCGACCGATGGTTTGACTCAGCTCAGCTTCGTCAGGAACGTCACCTTCGGTAAAATAGCCTGCCGCTTTCTTAGCGTTCATTTCGACTTGAGCATCCGCCGGAATCAGCGCTTCTGGAATCGAGATCCGCTCTACAATCTCAATGCCTGATTGCACAACCGCGTCATATTTTAGGTTGCTCATAGAGACAAACTGATCGATTCGCGTGATGCCTAGCCAGTGCATCACATCTGGCATCAGCTCTTGAAACCGCATATCTTGCACCCCGGCTACGCATTCGGTGCGCGTAAAGTAAGTGTCAGCGCGATCGCCCCCGGCCTGGCGTTTGCGCGCGTTATACACCAGAAACTTAGTCACCTCTCCTAAGGCTCTCCCTTCTTTACGCGCGTAGATAATCACCCCGGCTCCGCCCGCCTGCGCGGTGGCGACCGCAACCTCAATGCCATGCACCAGGTAGGGGCGACAGGTGCAGATATCAGAGCCGAATACATCAGAGCCGTTACACTCATCGTGAATGCGGACAGCGAGAGGCCGATCTGGATCGGTAATCGCCTCAATATCGCCCAAAATATAGACAGTCAGTCCACCAATAGGAGGCAAGAACACCTGCAAGTCGGGCCGAGTAACCAGTTCTGGAAACATACCGCCAGTCTGTTCAAACAGGGTTCGTCGCAGGTCGCTTTCTGGTACGCCAAAGCGTTGGGCAATGCCTGGCAAGTACCAAACGGGCTCGATAGCGGCTTTGGTGACGACCAGTTCTCCGGTTTGGTTCATGATTTCGCCATCAATTTGCAACCGCCCGTCGGCGACCGCTTCCTGCAATTCTGGAATGTTGATGTGGGCTTTGGTAATTGCGATGGAAGGGCGGATATCGTAGCCTTCTTCCCTAAGCTCGGCAAACAGATTGTGATCTAGGGTGCCAAATGGATCGAGGGAGACAATTTTGTCAGGTGCGCCCCAGATGGGATACGGCCCGATAGAGACGGTGGGTGAAGTGTTGGTAAGATCAGCGCGATGATCGTGATCTAGAGTGCCACTCGCGATCGCCAACGCCCGGTATATCGCATAGCCACCTGAATGGGTGCCGATGGCATTGCGATGGGTGCGATTCCCTAATGTGGCAATAATCGGTCCGCGCTCGTTGGGGTTGGGATCGCCCCACTGAATTGCCAGCGGCTGCTCGCTAGAGCGCCTGGGGTGAGAGGTCAAGACGATGTGTTTGTGACTGGGTTTGTGACCGGGCTGGCGACGAGGCGATTTCATAGATGTCATCGTAGAAATAGGTTGTCACTGAGCCCCCAAAGTAGCGCATTTTAGTCAGTACAGGCTGTATTACTGACGTCGGCTGCATCTGTGTGCTAGCTGAATGCTAACTGAGTGCTAATCCGGCTACTTTGCACTTTTGTCTTTGTTCGCCAAGTGTAAGCAGTGCGTGAAGATTCATAGCCATAGGTCCTGCCCCAATAAAACAGTATCTAGTCTATGGAAGTAAGCTTTAAAGGCTAGCCGCGATCGATATAGCTTTTGTCACTTGATCCGCCCAATCCAAAGAGATCCTCGTTTCACACAAGACGGTAGTAAGCAATGCATTCATCTGTTCAAACCCTACTCGAATCAACCTACGCGGCAGAGACGATCGGAGAAGCCAGAGAGCGGCTGGGTGAAGTCTTAGGCTTGGACGGTGCTGCGACGACGGCAGTGACCTTACGGGTGCTGGCTGAGGCTAAGTTTGCTGAGAAACTGGTGGCGGTTCGCAAGTTTCCTGACTGGCGCGATCGCCTGCTGGCAGACCCCACTAATTCAGCCTTCGAACCCATGGATCAACCCGCAGACGAGCAGGCAGGAAACGCTCGTCCGGCCAAATCTACAGTGGAGCTAGTCAAAAAGAGTAGCGTCGCGCTGCTGCGGTGGGGAGCCGCTGGCTTTCAAAAGACAGACCCAGTTATTGTAGAGAAGCGAAGATCTGCCTGCTTAAGCTGCGATCAGCTAGTAGATTCCCCTAATTCTTTTCCATATCAGTTTGCTCAAAGGGTCTTTGCTGGCAGTGACCAGCGAATCTGCGCCGCCTGTGGCTGCGTGGCGGCCAAAAAGATTCTGATGGCCACTGAAGTCTGTCCGCTCGCCGATCCTGAAGATCTAACGCTGACTCGTTGGGGTGAACCCATCAGCTAGACGCGAGTCCTAAACGATGCCAGTCCACGATCCGCACCTTAGTCTATGCCTTTTGAAAGTAGACGAGGGAACGGCTAAACCGCTCATAATTGGTGGCTAGTCGCTTGGGTCTTTTCTATGGAAGATTTCTGTGAAAGACGGGGTAGCTAGCTAAAACTAGAGTCATCAGGCAGCTTCCTGGAGTATTTCGTCGATGGATAAGGCCGTGAAAAAGGTTCGCTTTGGAGTTTGTTTTGCGGCCATCTTTTTGACAATTGTTCTATCGGCCACGCCAATCAAAGCTCAAGGTGAAGCCATAGAAGACGCGCTACCGGCCACCGAAGTAGAGGCGGCTGAGGCTGAAGAGACCGTAGCGCCACCGGATGACGGTGTCTATTTTGCAGATGTGATAGTCCGAGGGCAGAGCGTCTTTCAAGTCGGTAGCCTAGAAGAGGTATCTGCTAGCCAAAGAGCCGCAGGGATTAGCCGCCGCATCGCTAGCTTGCTAGATAGAACAGAAGGCGCAGTCGTGGTGTCGGCTGCAGTGTCGGATACGCCTGGCGTTGTCAATATAGAAGCGAACGGTCGGATTTTGATGACCGTCACTGAGCAAGACGCGCAAGATTTGCGGCTGTCTTTGGATACGGTTGTAGAAGACTGGACTACCCGGTTAGAGCGAAGTTTTGATAAGCCGCCAGTTGCGATCGACGTGATTCAGCGGCTAAATGCTACGGTTCGTCAGCTCAGCCAAGATGCAATCAACAGTATTCCAGCTTTGATCGGCGTGTTGATTGTTGTATTTTTCACGTGGCTAATTGCTAAAGGGGTACGCTTTAGTGCCTTTCAGTGGGCGCAGCGAACGGAAGGCGATCGCGGCACAGAAATCTTGATTGGCAGGCTCGGCTATGGCGCTGTTTGGGTGGTGGGCACGGTCGTGGCGCTAGGCGTTTGGGGCATTGATTTTGCCACCATGCTAGGCGCACTGGGTCTAACGAGTGTTGCTATTGGTTTTAGTTTAAAGGATGTCTTAAGTAACTATATTTCAGGGGTAATCCTGCTAGCGGCTCGGCCTTTTCATATTGGCGATCAGGTCGTGATCGATGGCTACGAAGGCACTATCACTCAAGTGCAGCTTAGATCAACCACGATCAAGACTTACGATGGCCGCATGATCTACATTCCTAATCAAGAAGTCTTTAGCGCCAGCATCACCAACAATACAGCCTCTAAATATCTACGCAGCTCTGTTTTTGTCGGCATAGATTATGAGGCCGATGTGGTTGAAGCTAGAGAAGTCATTGTCAGAGCAATCTCTAACCTAGACAAAGTGCAGCCCGATCCGATTCCAGAAGTCTTAGTCAGCGAGCTAGCCGCTAGCACCGTCAATTTAGAGGTGCGGTTCTGGGTAGATTCTCGTCGTGCTGGCTTTCTAGAGACCACCTCAATCGTCGCTCAAAGGGTGAAAGAAGCCCTACAAGACTATGACATAGAGATGCCCACAGAAATCTACACGCTCTTGCTAAAAGACGTCCCCGAAGAGTTAAAACAAAGGAACGGTAGCCTGACTATCTCACCGAACGATGGCGTTTCCCAAACGGCTACAGTATCTGAGACATAGCAGAATTATGGTGATTCGTCTTCTTCTCCACCAGCGCCTAATAGATCGGCAATCAGCTCGGTCTGGGGAAAGGGTTCAAGCAGTAGTTTTTTGACCATAACGGTGAGCGGTAAGGCCAGAAATGCACCAATAGGGCCAAATATCCAGGTCCAAACAATTACAGCCAAAAACGTGACTAGCGCTGAGAGGTCGAGTCCTTCAGCCAAATATTTTGGCGCGATGACTAGATCAAAGAAATTGTTGATAGCGACGTATGCGACCCCAAACAAAACAGCTTTCAGCCAGCCTAGCTCAATGACTGACAGCAGCAGCGGCGGGATCAGTGCGATATAAAATCCGACGTTTGGCACAAAGTTCAAGAAGAACGAAAGCACTCCCCACAGCACCGCAAAATCTAAGCCTAGAATCAGCATTAAGGCAATTTGAACTAGCGCCGTCAGTGCGCCTAGCCATCCTTTGATCAATAGATAGGCGCTTGTGCTCTGGGCAAATGCCTGCAATCTTTGAAGCGTAGACGGATTGTTCCTGAGTCCTCTGCGTAGGCGAGCCGAGAAATTAGGTGCTGTTGCCAGCATATAGATAAAGATAATTAGCGTTAGCCCAACATTAGAAAGTGTGCCCAAGACAGTTGTTGTCACAGTAACTGACACCTGCAGGATTCTCTCTGGCTGAAACCAAGTTAGCTCTTGAATATCTTCTGAATTAATGCCTCTTGTGCCCAACCAGTCCCATAGATTTCTTACCTGTGACTCGATCTGATCGCTATAGGTAGGCAACACGTCTAGTAGCTGATTAAGTGAAGTCGTTAGAAAGAAAGTAAAGAACAATCCGACCACACCCACACCTAGCAAAATGACTAGATAAGAGAGCCACCTGGGCAGTCCTTTTTTTCTCAGCCAGCTCAAAAGCGGCGCTGTGACCAAGACTAAAAACAAAGACAGCAAAATGGGTGTCAGTAGTCCTGATAGTGTTCTGAGCCCTGAAATGATCAGAACAACGCTGGCTAGACTAATCAATAAAGAAACAAGCTTAGGCTGCGGTGCGGTCATGTTAGCCTCTCCATAGAGCCGCCGTCGCTCTATACCCTATCAGTACAGGGGATATCAAGACAGGCACATATTAAGGCAGGCACGTATCGACATTAGGATGTGGCGCGTGCCTCAGCAAAAATTCAGCAGCTTACTACTGAAGATTCAGGTAATTTCTATCCTGCTTGTTACGATTAAATAAGTAATAGACTCTCGAAGGACTATCTTTTGACTAAGCAAAGGTTTGAGACCGTGAAGAAACGTGATTTTTTGAAAATGGGAGCCATTGGTGTGGGTGCGATCGCGCTATCCCGCTATGTCCCTTTCTTGGCCGGAATTGCCCCCACTGGCGACACACAGACAGCCGTCAAACGGGATGCAGACACAGCTGATTCAGAAGCAGGCTTCGAAATCACCAAAACAGAAGCAGAATGGCGAAAAGCCCTCACGCCTGAAGAGTTCGCGGTACTGCGACAAGAAAAGACCGAACGCCCCTTTAGCAGTCCGCTCGATAAGCTCTCTACTGCCGGAACCTATAGCTGTGCTGGCTGTGGCCTACCGCTGTTCTCTTCTAAAACCAAATTCGACAGCGGTACGGGCTGGCCTAGCTTTTATGCACCCCTAGAAGACGCCGTGGCTACCCGCACCGATCGCTCCTTCCTGATGGAGCGCACCGAAGTCCACTGTCGCCGCTGTGGCGGCCATCTAGGGCACGTCTTCAACGACGGCCCCGCCCCTACTAGAAAACGCTACTGCATGAACGGCGTTGCTTTGAACTTTACGGCTGCGTAGCAGAGTTTTTTACTTGTTCCTGACACTACCCTAATGGATACGGATAAACTAGATACGAAATAGATCAGCTAGACGCGTCTGCAAAGTTGCATCGGCGCTACTTACACTATGCAAAGCCCCCTTTTGAAGCGTGCCATTGTCATTGGCGGTAGTATCGCTGGACTACTCAGCGCTAAGGTACTCTCAGACTACTTTGAAGAGGTGGTCATTGTTGAAAGGGATGTGGTTGCACGCCACCCTACTGAACGAACCGGGGTGCCCCAATCGCCGCAGCCACATATTCTGTTGACGCATGGATATCGGTTACTAAAGGGCTTTGTACCCAGCTTAAAAGATGATCTGCTAGCGGCGGGCGCAGTGCCTATCGACTGGGGCCAAGACTTTCAATCTTTCGTCTTCGGCGATTGGAGCGCTGTTAGTAATGAGCCGACTGGATTAGAGTCTTTTTCCTGCACTCGGCCACTGCTAGAAGCGGTCATCCGGCAGCACGTAGAACAGCTCAGCAACGTTCGCAGGCTCTCTCCTTACCGCGTCGAGGCGCTAGTCGGGAGCGGCAGTAAGGTAACGGGCATTCGATGCAAACGGTCGAAGGGAGAAACCGATGAGCAGACAGTAGAGGCAGACTTAGTCGTCGATGCTAGCGGGCGCTCATCGAACGCACTGACGTGGCTAGAGGCTATAGGTGCCTCTGTACCAGCATGTGAACTTGTAAATGCCCAGTTGGGCTATGCAACCCAGCGCTATCGTATCCCTGACAGATGGGACGAAGATTGGAAGGTGCTACTAGTCACTCATCGGCCACCGAAGCTGACGAAACTAGGCTATCTCGCCAGAGTAGAGAACAATGAGCTAATTGCCACATTGGGCGGATATTGTCAGCAGTACCCCCCGTTAGAGCAATCTGAGTTTCTAGCGTTTGCTCAGCAGCTACCGAGCGCTAGGTTTCATGAGGTCATCTCGCATTTGTCTCCTATTTCTGAGATCAAAGCCTATCGCGCTACGGCTAATCGACTTTATCGTTACGAACGGCTAGTGACCATGCCAAACGGCTTTATTGCGATTGGTGATTCCGTTTGCGCTTTGTGCCCTGCCTATGGTCAAGGATTGACCACAAGTGCGATGTCTGCGCTGACGCTGCGTGACTGGCTGCTAGCGAACGCTAAAAAGTCGCAGGTAGGAGATTCTCTGACATTTCAAAAGCAGTTGGCAAAGCAAATCAAGCCTGCCTGGAGCGCGGCGACGAACAACGATGCTGGCTTTCTCAGGGCAGAAGCGATCGCTAAGAAGAGCCCAATAGCGCGTCTTTTAGGCTTATACAGACGCAGGCTAGTAGCCAAAATACATACAGATAGCGAGCTAGCTTTGGCACTGACTAAGGTAGCTCACATGGTCGATTCTCCGCTAACGCTGTTGCACCCGAAGCTGCTCTCGAAGGCATTTATGTAGCCCTGTTCGGCTATTCTGCAAGTACCCTGAACTACTGCCCCTATTTACGAGCTACTATCTTTTTTTGCTAGCCCTTTCGAGTTCACTTGTCACCAGCTTGTCTTCTAGTCGTCTTGTCCCTCAAAGAAGACTGTGATTCTGATAGAGGGGCATCGCTAACAAACTGTTCAATCGGAATCACGTTTACATACAGTGTGATAGGCCGCTCTATTTCTTTAGCCAGGGCTTCGCGCACTAGATTCACCTGCTCGGAAGAAACAGAGCTTGGCACCGCCTTTACGTCTAGATAGACAACCAATGCATCGCCCTCCCTGACAATGTCTAGCGACTGAATATCTGTCTCAGAAAAAGGACTACTTCTCCGAATAAGAGTATTCACACTAATACGAGCTTGTTTTTTGATCGACAGGTCTTGAAAAGAGAGACTTAGCGGAATACCCAGGCACAATAGCGTGGCGATCGCAATGGTCATTCCTCTTTTTGCTCGCTGCACCGAACCGTAGCGCAGTGCCAGAAAAACCAGTCCACCGCTGAAAATGATGCCGACTAAATTGGTGACAAACAGTAGTAGTGCGCCATTAAATACAGTTGCTGAGCCAAAGGCAACGCCAACACCTACCACGCTCAATGGTGGCACCAGTGCAACTGCGATCGCCACGCCCGGCAGCGCATCTGCAATGCCTCGACGAGACTTTGCTAACGCGCCCGCTGCGCCTGCTGCGAGCGCCACTCCTAGATCTAACAGAGTTGGCTGTGTCCGAGCCAAAATCTCACCTGTCAGCGCCTCAATTCCAGTAATCTTGGCAATGAGCGTAGCCGTTCCTACTGTCAGCAACGCGCCCAGCGCTAGCGACAAACTGGCCCTTCTTAGCAATCTACGATTGGCCATAATCAGCGCAAAAGCGATGCCTGTAATCGGCCCCATCAATGGCGCAACAATCATGGCACCAATTACAGTAGCGCTGCTGCCAGAAAGTAGCCCAAAGGTCGCGATCGCCCCCGACAAAAACAGCAGCAAATAATAATTAGAAGAAGACTCCGCGCTGCGCCAAAGACTGCGATTTAGACTCGCAATCGGTACTGGCTTAGACTCCATCCAGTGCCACTCACCCCGGTGACGATCCTTTAGCGCTGATAGCCATTGATGACCCCAACCAATCAATCGCTTGCTTACAACAGCCAACATACTGACACGTCCTTGTAAATCGAAGATTAACTAGACATAAGCAAACCCTCTCAAAGCCTTTAGATGAGATGGCTATTTTCCACAGGAGAGGCTGCGCTAGTGCGCTGCAGTGATTGATAGATGATAGAAGTCTGAAACCTTTCAGACATGTGGGAAATTATAGCAGTATTTACTTTTGTTAAACCGTATACCTAAGGACATACGATTTGTGCTGGTTGTTTGCTTGAGACTTAGACTCAACACTTTCGTAACACGAGGGTGAGGTGCTCAACCGCGACTGCTGTTGTCGATTAGCATTGATGGTCTAGGTGTATAAAGATAGAAAGACAAGCGCCGATAGCTTCATCTGTTTCAAATAATATTTTATGTATAAAAACACTAAGCGCAGAAAACGTTTTAACCTATTCCGCCCGCTTCGGTGGATAGTCAGTCTCTTCGTTTGGCTGTGGATACTGTCGGCGTTGATAGTGCTGCTGCTGCGGTTTGTACCGCCACCTACCACCAGTTTTATGATACAAACCGCCTTTCGCAACGGCTTCTACGACTACCGCTGGCAACCCTACGAGCAGATTTCATCCAATATGGCGATCGCTGCGATCGCTGCTGAAGATCAGCGCTTTCCTATACACAGCGGATTTGACGTTGAGGCTATTAATGCCGCTATTAGAGATGCCGAAGGCGGAGCTAGCTTACGCGGAGCTAGCACCATTACTCAGCAAGTTGCTAAGAACCTGTTCCTTTGGCCAGGAGGCGGCTTTGTTCGCAAAGGCATAGAAGCTGGCCTAACCACGCTCATAGAACTCATGTGGAACAAACAGCGGATCTTGGAAGTGTATTTGAATATCGCGCAGTTTAGCGATCGCACCTTTGGTGTAGAAGCGGCTAGTCAGCAATTTTTTCAAATCTCAGCTCGCGACCTGACCGCCGAAGAAGCTGCCCTCCTTGCTGCTGTGCTACCCGGCCCAGAACTATACAGTCTAGAATCACCTTCTTGGGAGGTGCTAGATCGACAGGGCTGGATTCTTATCCAGATGAGCCAGCTCGGCGGAGAGGCTTACCTTCAGCAGCTATACGATGGCTCTTAGAAGAACGGTTGGATTGCTCTTGCTGCCAAGTGTAATCAGCTCAAAAGTCTGGCTCGACTAGGGCTTTCTTAAATGACTACAGCTTCTAGATATAGCTGAATTTCAATGCAGATTGCTATAGTTCGTTTGCAGCCTTCACCACTCTCAATTTTCTATCAAATATTCTGAATTTGAAAATGTCAGCAGGGCACAATAGCGACGATAATCATTGTCACTATCATGCGTTCACTTGAGCTAACTCGCCCAAAGCTGCTTTATCTCTATGGGAATATCGCGTTAGCCATAGCTTACTACGGCACTGCAGAACTCTCGCGGTGGTTGGCCTCTACGCCTGATAATGTCACGCCTGTTTGGCCACCGGATGGAATAGCGGTTGCTGCCGTGCTGCTCTATGGCTATCCGTTACTTCCAGGAGTATGTGTAGGGTCTTTTCTGGCGAATATCTGGGCGTTTTGGGATCCTAGCAGCTGGCTATCGCTATCGACATCGGTTTATGGCGTGCTAGGTATCGCACTAGGAACCACGCTAGGTACTGGAGTGGGTGTGCTTTCTCTCCGGCAGACGACACGTAGCCGCTATCCGCTCGACCGGGTCACCCATGTAATTAATTTCCTGGTGTTTGCTGGTATGGTGGGGCCGGTGATTAACGCACTGGTTGGAGTAGCGGTGCTTTGCAGCTTAGAGGTCGTTCCCTGGTCGGCATATCCTATGACCTGGCTGACCTGGTGGATCTCTAACGTAGCAGGTATTTTCATCGTCACTCCGACGATTATTAGCTGGGGACGCCGCTCAGATTCGCCTCTTCAGTCGATTCAACTGCCAGAATCTCACGCAGGATTTCACCCAAGATCTCACGAAGAAAAAACAGAAGATCGTGGCTTGTCATCTGTCAGCGTTCGCTATATCGCTAAACATACCGCTGAGGTATTGCTGATTGTGGGCTTAGTGCTAGCCGTTGGACGCGCCTCTTTCTGGCAGTCTTACGGATTAGACTATATGCTAATCCCGCTGCTGGTATGGGCTACTTTTCGCTATGGTCAAAGAGGCGCTACCCTAGCAGCAGTTGGTATTTCTACAATGGCGATTGTCGGCACCGTCCGAGGGCTGGGCAGCTTTGCCAGTGGCGATCTCAACCAGTCGTTGAAATTGTTGCAATCTTTTATTGCAGTCACCGTTTTCACTGCATTGGTGATAGCGGCTGTGTTAGCTGAGCGGGGCAGCGCAGAAGCAAAACTAAGAGATGCGATCGCCGATCTAGCTACGGTCAATCAGGGATTAGAACAGCGCGTTACCGAAAGAACCATAGCACTAGATCGCAAAAACAAGACGCTCGAAAATACGCTAACTGAACTTCATCTAGCTCAGGCTCAGATTGTCCAAAACGAGAAAATGTCGAGCCTGGGGCAAATGGTGGCAGGCATTGCCCACGAGATCAACAATCCTGTCAGCTTCATTCACGGCAATATCAAGCACCTAAAGGGTTCTGTTGAAGATTTATTGAGGCTGGTTCTATGGCAGCAAGACTCTCTTGGTGATGTACAACTGCCGATTGGTCTCAAGGATGTAGAAATCGAATTTATTCAAGCGGACGTGCCTAAGATTTTGACATCCATGCAAATAGGAACAGAACGGATTCGAGAGATTGTGCTCTCACTGAGGAACTTTTCCCGGCTGGATGAATCTGAAATCAAGCTGGCCGACATTCATGAAGGGATAGAAAGCACGCTGCTGCTCTTAAAGCATCGGCTTTCTTTGCCCAACCGTCAGGATAAAATTCATCTCAACCGTGAATATAGCCTGTTGCCTGAGGTGGAATGTTATCCAGGTGCGCTCAATCAAGTCTTCATGAATATTTTTTCCAATGCTGTTGATGCTTTAGAACAAACGCGACCTGACTTAGAGGATGGTGCGCCGATAAGACCGCCAATAATTACGGTAAGAACTGCACTAACCGATGATTGGGTAACGGTTGCGATCGCGGACAATGGCCCTGGTATTCCCGAGGCTGCTATCAACAAAGTATTCGATCCTTTCTTTACCACCAAGCCGATTGGTCAGGGTACTGGCATGGGTCTGTCAATTAGCTATCAAATTGTCACTAAAAAGCATGGTGGCAGATTGACGTTTGAGTCATCGCCAGAGAGAGGTACTGAGTTCGTAATTCAGATTCCGCTAAAGCAATCTCTCTCTACGCAATTGTTTTAAAGTTTGTAGCAAACAGCAGAATGCATTTCGCTGTTTGCCTTGATAGACTTCCCCCGCCTTGGTGAGCATTCCCTAGCGGCGTACGACGAGCATCTCTCAAGCAACTCTTCGAAAGCTATAGATTGCTTCTAGCAGGCCAGTAAGGTGCTTTGAAGAAAGAGGTGTTTTGAAGGAATATGAAGAGAACTATATAAAAATCAGGAACTATCACGGATGGATACGACCATTGTCTGACGATAGCTTGACAAAACCTGCTCTCGGTTAAGCAGTTGGCGGCAGCGTTGCCGTTAACCGTTTCCGAGAGCGCTTTGATAAAGCTTCGAAATAACTATGGATTTTTATATTTTCTTGTCGCGCTTGGGCTGCCTGAAGAGTTACAAGAGTAAGCTCATGTGCGTAGCATTTGCCGGAACGCACGTTCCTCTACTTACTCTGTTGTTCTACTTCATCACCTCGACTACGGAGACAGCAGAAGACAAGCTGAGAATTGTTGGTATAGCATTGCTAGCAACACTCATGGGTACGGCTGTTACCTTGCTCGCGCTCCACAAGCTGCTCTCTCCGATTGGACTGACAGCGCGAGCGCTCCGAAATTATCGAAGCCATCAAAAGCTGCCTAGTCTGCCGACTTCATATACCGACGATGCAGGCATTTTGATGGCGAGCACAACTCAGACACTGCATCAGCTAGACGATTTTATTCACCGTCTTGAAGATTATGACAATCTAACAGAATTACCGAACAGAAAGTTATTTCAAGAACGGTTAAATCAAGAAATTTCAGGTGCTAAAGAGCAGCAGCAGGTTGTTGTTTTTATTGTCGATATCGATGGATTTAAGGACTTGAATACGGCTGAAAGTGATGAAATCGGCGATCGCGTTCTAAGAACGATTGCACATCGACTAGCACAATACGCCAGTAAAGACACTTTTCTAGCGCGAATGGGCAACGATGAGTTCGCCCTCTGCCAATGCAACTCCTTAGACGACGATTTTTCCACCGCGCAGGATATTCTGACGCTTGTAGAGCAGCCTTATCTAGAGATATCACCTGAGCTGCACATCACAGCCAGCATCGGTATCTCTGTTTATCCTGCTGACGGGACAGAACCTGGTAATGCTATTGCAAACGCCTATACTGCATTGCAGCAAGCGAAAAACTGTGGCATCGGCCAGTATCAATTTTATTCTACGGAAATGGCTACTGCCTTGCAAAGGCGCTTGCGGCTAGCCAAAGATCTGAGAAGTGCGACCCAAAAGGATGAGCTGTTGCTTTACTACCAGCCTCGCGTAGACTGGCGTAACGGCAATATAGTAGGCGCGGAGTGTCTGGTTCGCTGGCAGCATTCTGAGCTAGGCATGATATCACCAGCAGATTTTATCCCAATTGCAGAATCAACTGGGCTGATAGTGCCTATCGGCGAGTGGATTTTACAAACCGCCTGTGAACAAGCAAAGGCGTGGCAGCGTGCAGGTCTACCCCCTTTTACCGTCGCCGTGAACCTTTCTGCTAGACAGATTGAAAGTGATGGCCTTGTGGAACGGGTACAGCAGGTGTTAGCGCAAACTGAGCTCTCACCCGAGTTTTTAGAGCTAGAGGTTACTGAGAGCTTATTGATAGGAGAGGTGGAACCCACGCTGCTGGTTTTGAACGCTTTGCACCAGCTAGGCATCTCAATTGCTTTAGATGATTTTGGAACCGGCTATTCTTCGCTGAGCTATCTTCGAAAGTTTCCTTTCGATATTCTCAAAATTGACCGGGCCTTTGTAAAAGATATGGTTGATAGCCCCGATGCTGCTGAGGTAACCCAGGCAATTGTTGCTCTAGCGAGAGGCTTAAAGCTGGGTTTGATTGCAGAAGGTGTAGAAACAGAAGAACAGCTCAACTTATTGAAAACCTATGACTGCCACGAAATTCAGGGGTACTACTTTAGTCGCCCCCTGCCGGTTGACCAGCTAACCCAGCTGTTGAAGCAGAAATATCCTTGGCAAACTCAAGTATCTGCTGAGATAAATAGCCAGAGCGAGTGCGCTTCAGTCTCGAAAAACGGAGCGGCGAAGACACTTGCTCGCGTGTAGGCGAGGGGTTTCTGGCCTTTGAGTCGTTGACAATTTTACAGCCAGCCTTGTTTAGTAGCCCTAAAAACTGCCTGGGTTCGAGTCTTGACGCCTAGCTTTCCCAACATGTTTTTGGTATGGAATTTGACAGTGCGTTCGCTAATAGATAGCTGCTTTGAGATCTCGCGATCGCGCAGCCCCTGAGCCAATAGAATAATCACTTCCTGCTCTCTGATAGACAAAGGCGACTCGGTCAACGTCGGTTTAGAGAAAAGGGATGAGTCAAAAGGAGCATGACTTGAAGGAGGGATGTTGTTCAAAGGCATGGCATTCTCAAACGTTGGTTCAGAAGGGCGTTCTATTAGGGGTCCTGACGACTGCGGTATTTGCCATCGCGCTTCTGCTACCGTTCTACCTTTGTCTATTTTGACTTGTACCCTTCCTCCCCAGCGTTCGATTTCAACAGAGAGCGCTCTGAGTTCTTTGCTCAAAAGCCTGAGTTCCTTGCCCAAAGGCGAGAGCGATTGACCGTTTTTCTCAATCACATCATCCCTCACTTCGACCAATAGCATGGCTTCTAGCACAACATACTCTCTCTCATAGACCAAACGACAGTACTGACAAGCGTGCTGAGTCAGATGCCTGACTACTTGAATTAGTATCTGGCTGATGTTTGGGTCTAGTGGATGTTCTACGCCCAATAGGCTTAGCTTCTGCGGGCCTAAAATAGCCGCTATCTGCTCGGATAGGTAAATAGGAGAAAGTCGCTTTTGAGCCTGTGTTTGAAACTGCGCTGACCGGACCGCCTCTTGGTGATTCAGCGCACTAGCTAAGGCTCCTGCAACCGATAGGCTCAGCATTTGAAACACCTCTAGCAGCTCAGGTGCCATCACGCTGTGGCTGAAGATGGCTAATACTCCAATTGACTGATTTTGAGCGATCAGCGGCAGGCCAGCAAATCCTTGAATTCTGTTCTTAATTGCCCATTCTCTATCTTTCACCCAGTTTTCTTCAGAAAGCGCATTGCTCAAAAATGGAATGCAGTGCTGGGCAATTTTTCCAACTTTAAAAGCGCCCATCGGCACCCGCGCAAACGAGCCATCCAACCGGGTATACAGGCCCGCAGAAGCAACCAGACGCAGGGCTTTGCGATCGGCTTCGATTAGCCAAATCCTGGCGAAGGCACAGCCAAAAAGATCGATCAGACCGTCGGTAGTGCAAGTGGCGATCGCCTCTGCATCTAGACATCCGGTAAAGCGATTTACTAGCTCACCACAGCGCTTAAGATCAAACAGCAGCCTAGACGCATCCAAACTTTGGCGGGATGCAATATCAGATACAGGCATTCAGACACTGGACATAGGCTTTACATCACCATACATCAAACTTCAAAAGCAGTCACAGCGACTGTAGCCTCTAATACGAGGACTTAATTCGCTAACTTGCTACAAAGAGTAAGCGATCATCTGTATTCAAAGTCATCTGCACTCAGATGCTCAATCAGGAGTTGCTCAAGAGATAGGCTAGATGCTTCATGATTTTTAGAACCCGCGCTAAGTCCTGGTCTTGTCCAAGAACAAACTGGCGCGATCTGCCGTATCGAGGCCCCTGGTCAAACGCTAGTTTTAAGAACACAAAATCAATTCCATTCGTCACTAGCCCGTAGACCGGACGGTCTTTCGTCGGTGCAGCTAGCATGTAGGACAGTACCTGCGGAATGCCAGCCTGCGGTGAAAAAGTCGTGCGCTTAGATTCAATCACCAGCAGCCATAGCTCTTCTTTTAGCACAAGAATATCAATGCGCCCTTGAATCACCAGCTCGCCATCTGTTGCTTCAATGTTGATGGACTCTTCAGTGCTGACGTAGAAAGGTGGTAGGAATAGTCCTGATAAGTCGATCAGCGGCGCTAAGACAGCTAGCTTGACGGTATTTTCTCTAACTGACCGTTTTTCTAAATTGGCAACGGCGGCTTGAATTCTCTCTAATCTCTGCTGCTCTATGTCGGTAATTTCGGGTAGATCTGCCTGCCATTCTTCAAAGAATGAGGTGTCCTCGGCTTGTTCTAGCTGAAACGTCTTTTCTAAGTCGTAAAGCGTAATTTTACTAGCGGGAACGGTTTGAATCATGCGTGCGTCCCTCAATTAGTGATTGGATTGTGAGCGGTTAGCTTGTGAGCGGTTAGCTACTGATATTTTAGCGCTGGCGCGATCGCAACTGAGCCAATAGCTGCTCCCACTTTTGCGGCAGCGGTGCTTGCGCCGACACGACCGCCTGCGATATCGGATGGCTGAGCGTTAGCCGAAAGGCGTGCAGCGCTTGCCCTGGCAACCTCACACCAGGAAACTTGCCTGATCCATAGTCTGGATCGCCAATGATTGGCAATCCTAAATGGGTACTGTGAACCCTAATCTGATGGGTGCGGCCTGTTTCTAGCTGAAAGTGCATCAGCGTGTAGTTGCCTAGTCGCTCTACGCTCTTCCAGTGGGTGATGGCGATCCGTCCGCCTGCTTCTATCGGCAGAATCGACATCTTCTTGCGATGCTTGGGATGGCGACCAATTGGCTGGTTGATAGTGCCCTGTTCTGCTTTTGGAGCGCCGTTGACAATGCCCAGATATTCGCGCTGAGCAGTTTTTGCTTGAATCTGTTGCTGTAGGCTATGTAGCGCAATTTCAGTTTTAGCGACCACGATCGCGCCAGTGGTGTTCTTGTCTAGTCGATGCACAATACCTGGGCGCTGCACGCCGCCCACGCCCGTCAGCTGCTCGCCACAGTGAAAGAGCAAGGCATGAACTAGTGTCCCGGTCGCATGACCCGGCGCGGGATGAACGACCATACCCGCCGGTTTATTGACGATCAATAGCTGATCGTCTTCATAGAGAATATCGAGCGGAATATCTTCAGGAGTGAGTTCGTACGGCTGCGTTTCTGGAACGGTGAAGACAATGCGATCGCCCGCTGCTACTAGCTCTTTCTTGCGATCGCACACCTGGCCATTTACCGACACTGCGCCCTGCGCTATTAACTGCTGCACCCGGTTGCGAGAGAGCGCCTCGACATGATCTGCTAGCCATCGGTCTAAACGCTCTGGCACCTCTGCTTCAACTGTTCGCTCGTTCAACTGCTTGCTCATTCATCGTTCTTTATTGACCGCATCATTTACCGCCTCCCAGTGCTCGCTATTCATCGGAGAGGCGGGTGCTAAGAGTGGCTGTAGCTCGACCACCTTACCAATTACAGCGATCGCCGGCGCTTGAAATCCAGTTCGTGCAACCTGCTCTACAATATCGTCTAGCGTGCCAATGAGCTGCTCTTGTTCTGGCCTTGTTCCCCAACGCACTAGGGCGACAGCGGTCGTCTTCGATAGCCCTGCTTCTATGAGTGCCTGGGTAATATTCGGCAGATTGTGTACGCCCATATAGACGACAATCGTTTCTGAAGACTGGGCGATCGCGCTCCAGTTGACATCGGGTCGATACTTGCCTGCCGATTCGTGTCCAGTAACAAACGTTACCGAAGAGCTATAGCCTCGATGCGTTACCGGAATCCCAGCGTAGGCAGGGGCCGCGATCCCGGCTGTAATTCCCGGCACCACCTCTACTGGCACACCTGCTACCATCAGATCGCTCATCTCTTCGCCGCCGCGACCAAATACAAACGGATCGCCCCCTTTTAGACGGACGACAACCGCCTGCTCATGAGCCTTTTGTAACAGCACCTGAGTAATCTGCGCTTGAGACATCGAATGCCGGCCTCGCCTTTTACCCGCGTGGATTCGTTCAGCCCTAGGATTGATCCAGTTCAAAATTGGCTGACTCACCAGCGCATCAAACACCACGACATCAGCGCACTCTATCAGCGTCTTTGCCTTTACGGTCATCAGCCCTGGATCGCCTGGGCCTGCGCCTACTAGATAGACTTTGCCAATCGGCTGCTGCATCGGCGGATATTCCACTAGCGGCGAAGTAGTTGAGTTCAAAAAATTAGAAGGCATAGTCAGCAGTGACGTGGTGGCGGCTAGGCACAGTTAAACAAACTTACTCTAGGCAAGTTGCCATCTATGATACGCTCCGCAGATCTTCTATTATCCGTTAACCTTTTAGGTACTGACAATATTGACAATCAGATCGGCGAGCTCCTCAGTTGCCCCTAGCGTCGGCAGCAGTCGGAATTGTATTTTTGGAAAGCGTTCAGCTAGCTCTTCGGTGCGGTGCGCGATCGCATCGGTAATGCCGCCTGAGAACAAAAAGTAGGGCAAAATCGTCAGCCGCTGACAGCCCTGCTGCATTAGCTCAATCACCTGCGTCTCGATATCAGGCGGTGTTGCCCAATAAGCCACCTTCACCTTTGGATCGATCCGTCTAGTTAGCTCCTGAATCGCCCTATTTCCCTTCTTTCTTCGACTACCATGCGCCACTAACACAGCACCTTCTGCCTCTACCGAACTCAACCGATCCCCTAACACCAAAGCGATATCTTCGTGGCTGCCTAGATGAGGACATAACGTTAGCTGCAAAGACTCTTCTAGCAGCTTCTTCGCTGTTTCTATCTCTTGAGGAATATCTTCCATCACATGCACACCAGACATCAAGAAGACAGGTATCAGCTTCAGCTCTTTTATCCCCGCCGCCCGCAGCCGTCGCCCAAATTCGTAGATTTGCTCGCTCAGCGGCAGCGTCGCTAGCTCTAAACAGGCGGTACCGACAATCACTTCTGAGCTGACCTGAGTCAGCTTATCTGTACGTGGCCTAGTCAGCAGAGAAGTGGCGCTTTGAGTGGTAGCTGCTTGCTGATCAAACGCTAGGTCATCTGTCGGGCTATCTGCTAATTCGGCAGTATCCAACTCTCTGGGATTTCGTCTTAGAGCGGATTCTAGCTGCGATCGCACCAAATCTGCCAGTCGATTCATCGCCTCTTGAGGCCGAGGATCGCGGCTACCGTGCGAGATAAGTAAGTATGCAGTTGATGCAACGACTGGTTTCAAAACATGCCCCTGTATGTAATAGATATAGATGCCTAGCCTTATTGATATCGATTTTTCAAAGCCCTGGCCTATGAATATAAATTATTGAAGATTTAATTTACAAAGTGATGTATCAGAGGTTTCATTTTTACTTTTTCTTTCCACGTCCGCAGCCAGCGCTTTGGCGTCCATAGCCAGCGCTTCGGCGATCAACGCTAAATACACAGCGCTACAGCGGCGGTCTTACTAACCTGATAGCGTGAGTCCCAATCTGATAGAGTGGGTCACCCTTTCTGCTTTAATTATTGCTTTGTGTAGAGTAGTCTCGTCGCTCAAACCGTTTGAGATGAAGTAGCAAAAAGATCGCATGAAAATATGAAAGCTTCAAAAAAGTAGAGTTTGATCGAAAAGCAATGCTATACTGAGGGCCGATTATGGCGAGCGTGGCCAAGTGGTTAAGGCAGTGGATTGTGATTCCACCATTCGCGGGTTCAAGTCCCGTCGTTCGCCCTCTTTTAAGTCAAACCTAAGGAAAGCCAAACCCTTTTGCTTTCCCCTTTTTTGCCTGTCCGTAGTTCACGGTTCTAAACGAGAGCTGGTTACTGCCTGGGCTGTATAAGGTGTAGGTTGCCTGTCCTGGCGTGCGCCCGACTGAGCCTACACCCACGATACGCCGAGGCGTTTTGCTTTGGTCTTGAGTTGGTTGAGGCCCGTCTAGGGTGGTGACGGTAGAGTGTAGTTGGTTGGGGTTGACCCAGCACTCAAAGGTACGGCCTGAGCGTCCGCAGAAGAGATGGTTAGCATCGGCTCGAATCAGGCGATCGCACAGTTCAATAGCAGGTGTCTCGGGCGTTAGCTCATCGGCATAGCTCGCCATGCTGCCGTGAATCAGCAAGCAGTCTAGCTCATAGAAGCCAAAGTGCTGCGATCGCAACCACTGCACCGATTTACGGGACACAGAATCCCACAGGGCCTTGACGCCATCGCCCCCTACCGCTGCCATCAGCTCTGGGGCATCTGGCAAGCCACTGAGCCCATGTAAGCTAAAACACTGCTCTTCCCACCAGCCCACGCACACCTGGGGCTTTAGCTGTCCTACGCCGGGATGCCGCAGCCGCCGAATGACTGCCTCATTGTCGTTTTGTAGGCTGTCGTCTTGCAAGTTGTTGTTTTTTAGGTTGTTGCCGCTTAGGCCAATTACATCGCCTAGAATGTAAAGCTCTGTCACTGGCTGACGGAGTTGCCGCAGGTCTTTTAACACTGCTTCGTAGGCTGTCAGATTGCCCTCAATGCCACTCAAAATTGCCCACTTCACGGGTTTCTTTTATCCTCTCATATTGGCCTTTGATACTGGCTTGGCCTTTTATACTGGCTGCTAACGCTCACATACGTGGCTCGGGTCATCTGCGCGTTCAGCAAACTCCATGCCCTTAGCCAACCGCCAAGCAAAAATGGGCGGCAATCCTTTTTCAACAATCGCTTGACAGGTTTTCTCGTAGTTATAGGTGACTTCCCTGAACGTAACTTCGGCTGTGTCAGTGTTGTAAATGACGTAAGTGGCATTGGGTCTACCGTGACGGGGTTCGCCCACAGAGCCAGCATTGATAACCCGCTTCAGCGGCACCTGAAACTGTTGCTCCTGAAGCTGTTGCGCGCGATCACCACTCTCTGCCGTACCTACTTTCACCGACAGCGCTGCATTTTCCAGCTTTCTCTCATAAGGGACATGGGTATGACCACAAAACAGCACGTCCGCATCGGCAGACAGCACTCTTTCTAATGCAGCAAAGCCATCCATGCTTGGTAGCAGATACTCATGCTGACTGTTCGGGCTACCGTGTACAAAACAGAGATTGTCTTTCTTCAACGTTAGAGGCAGCGTAGCCAAATATTCACGTACTTCAGGATGAATTTCTCTATCTGTCCACTCATGGGCCAGTCGACCCCGGTATTCGGCAAGTTGTGATGGATAGCTACACTCACAGGCGTTCAAGCCATCAACAATGTCTTCATCCCAGCAGCCCTGGCAGGAGGGAATAGCGAGCGAGCGAATTTTCTCTACAACCTCATTGGGGTAAGGGCCATAGCCCACCAAATCACCTAAGCAATAAATCTCTTCTGCTCTTTGCGTGTCAATGTCAGCCAGGACTGCATCTAGCGCCTCAGCGTTACCGTGGATACAGGAAATAACTGCAAGTTTCATGCCACATTCTCCTCTGCGTTATTAGTTAGATCAGTTGTTTTATATTGTTGTCGGTACTGCCGCTGATACTGGGCTATCAGCTCATCTGATAGGCAAGATACGCCTAGCGCTTCGGCCATCGTTTTTTGCTGAAAATCATACCCAACTACTTCTAGGCTACTTGGACGGGTAGGTCTTCCTTTGAGCGATCGCGGCAGTTTCAGTTCGGTATATTCAATCCCCGGCAGCCCTTCTACAAAGTCAATATCAAAGGCTTGCCCATCCGGCATCTCGAAAATGCCCTTTAAGCGAATCACCTGACCGTAAGCGCCGCCCGTGATTTCAGTCAATAGCTCATCCAAACTCGGCGGGTCAAACACCTGCCCTGTGAGCGGCATACGTCGAGTTTCAGGAAAACAATTCGGATGAGGAACCTGAATTTTGTTGCCTGCGACCAGCTCATCAGCCCAATCGTGCCATTCTGATTGTTCTGTTAATTGCGCTAGCTCAGGCGGAACAATCGCCACCTTACGACAGGGCAGTTGGTTGAAAGGCAGTGCGGCTAAGTCAAGGTGAAATCCCAGCTCTATATAAATCTGCGCTTGGTCAGGCAAATTCATCAGTAGAGCTGCTGCTTGAGTATCTTCTACCACCGTTACCTCTGGAAAGTGATAGCCGACGCGCAGTCGATCCACCGCTTCTGTTCCCGCTGCCGGACAGAGATAAAATAGTGGCTGCTTAGAGGTAGAGAGAAACTGATTAATCCAAGTTGTTTTCCCAATTCCTGGTGGGCCAGCGACTAAAGTAATGTTCATTTGGCCTTCCCAGATTTTTTGTTAGCGGCAAGCAACAGCGCTGTCTCCTTGGCGAAATAGGTCAAAATCATATCTGCCCCGGCCCGTTTGATGCTGGTTAGGGTCTCTAGCATCACGGTTTGCTCGTCGATCCAGCCCTGCTGGGCAGCGGCTTTAATCATGGCGTATTCGCCGCTGACGTTGTAGGCCGCTACCGGCACATGGGTGTGCTGCTTGATGCGACAGATAATGTCTAAGTACGCCAGCGCAGGCTTCACCATGATGATATCTGCCCCTTCTGCAATATCTAGTTCAATCTCTTTAATGGCTTCTCTCGCATTGGCCGCATCCATTTGATAAGTTTTCTTATCGCCAAATTTAGGTGCAGACTCAAGCGCATCCCGGAAGGGGCCATAGTAAGCCGATGCGTATTTGGCTGAGTAAGCGAGAATGCCCACATTGATCCATCCAGCCAAGTCGAGTGCTTTGCGAATTTCGCCGACTCGACCATCCATCATATCTGAGGGGGCCACAAAATCAGCACCTGCTTCAGCCTGTACCAGCGCTTGCTTAGCGAGGACTGCAACCGTTTCGTCGTTTAGAATTCGACCATTTTCTACAATGCCATCGTGACCTTCACTGCTGTAGGGATCGAGGGCTACGTCGGTGATGATGAGCAGTTCGGGTACCGCTTGCTTGAGCGATCGCACCGCCCGAGGAATCAACCCTTCCGGGTTATAGCTTTCAGTGCCGGCATTGTCTTTTTGCTCATCAGGAATGAGGGGAAAGAGTGCGATCGCCCCAATGCCCAAATCGCTCGCAGCTTTTGCCTCTTCTAGCAACAGATCTAGAGAGTAGCGAAAGCAATCAGGCATCGAAGGAATAGCTTCTTTTTGCCCTTCGCCTTCCATGACAAACAGCGGATAGATAAAATCAGCGGCGCTCAGCACCGTTTCTTGTACCATTCGACGCAGTCCAGCCGTTCGCCGTAGCCGACGCGGGCGATGCATTAGGCCAATAGAATCAGAACTGACAGAATCAGTCGAACTTGCGCTAGCGTTCGAGTCATCTATTTCGACAGATTGGCTCGGGGAAGAGACTAACGGGGCTGGAATAGGATTCATCTCTGACTAGGCAATCTTTAAATGAACGCCAATAGCCTATCATTATTTTACGAAAATGATTATCATTATCAAAATATTGCACAAATAAATTGCGCTTGCTCACTCTGGCTTCTAGATTATTTTCTCTAGCTGACGCTGCTTTGTCCTAGGATCTCGGCCCAACGTCATCCAGCGCTTTGTGGATTTTGTACTGCTGGCCAAGCTGGCTCAAAATTGTAATAACAGTTTCAATCGGTGAGCAATCGAGTTCTTTGCACTAAAGCTGGCTAACAGAGGTGCCAGTGTCCGAGGTGAGCTTCAGGAGGTTGTAAACCCAGTCCTTAAGCTGTGCTCAACTAGGCACTCCTAAGTACTCAGCGGCACGTTTTTAGCGAAGAAAGCCCTTACCGTGACTGCTCTGGGCCCAAACTCGCCATTCTCCTTGTGCTCCGCCTGCCGCGAGCAATTTGCCTTTGGGGTTCCAAGCCAATGCTGAAAATCCTTGATCCGCGCCGTCTAAAATTTGGCTAAGTTCTTTTGCTTTATGCCAAAGAATAACTTTGCCATCTTCAGCGGCAGAGGCAAGCAGTGAGCTACCGGGTTGAAAGGCTAGCGCTGTAATATTCTTTTGGTGCAGATCAAAAGCTCGTGAGGTCCAACCGGCTTCGGTAGCAGGTAGCTTACGCCAAACGGCCAGGATTGCTCCACTGGCAGCTGCAATGGCTGGCGCTGATGACCGAGCACCTGCCCAAGCCAGGTGACGCACTTTGCTAGGGAAACCGGTCATGCGCCAAGGGTAGGGGCTCTCCCACTCCCACACCACGAGCGAGTTGTCGAGATTGCCTGAAGCGAGATATTGGCCGTCGGCGGAGATCGCGATCGCCATCCCCGCTGCCGCAAGCTCTTGCACCTTTGGATCATCATCCCAATTGGAGCGTGACCAAATTTTGACAGCCAAGTGGCCGCTAAGCGCCAGCTGATTGCCGTCAGGATGCCACGCTAAATCCAACACAGAAGATGCTTCAAACGGCAGCGTTGTTACTATTTCTTCACGCACCATATCCCAAACCTGAACGCAGCGCCCTAAGCTAAAAGCCAGTTCATTTCGCATAGGACTCCAGGCCAGATGATCTACCCAGGTTCGAGTGTGTTCTAGCACTTTTACAAGCGTTGGCGGCGTTGAATCTGTTGTCAAGTTTTTTGGCAGTCGCCACACCTTTACTTGACCGTTTTGCCCCCCAGCCGCCAAAAATTGACCATCATAGGAAAATCCCAAGCAGTCAATTGATTCACTGCCTGATGGCCCAATGGTAATAGTTTGTTTCTTAGGGATATTCAACAATATGACTTCGCTGGAGCCGGAGGCGATCGCCAGCCACTTCCCATCAGGCGACCAGTCCATTGCCGTCACATAGTCTTGCAGTTGCCCTTTCCAGCTCAGCGACAAAAAGGAAGACTTTTTCAAACTAGGCACGCCCGAAAATCCTCTTTGAGCCGATCCGCATCTAAATTCCGACCGATAAAGACCAGCTCATTTTTACGAGTTTCCTCTGGCTTCCACGGACGGTCAGGTCGTCCGTCAAACAGCATATGCACCCCTTGAAACACAAACCGCTGATCTTCTCCCTGAATATTCAAGATTCCTTTCATCCGAAAAATGTCCGGGCCTTGCGTCTGCAGTAGCTGGCTCAGCCAGTTGTTGAGCTTTTGTCCATCGATTTCACCCGACTCGACTAGCGCAACAGAGCCTACGGTTTCATCGTGCTCATGGGCATCTTCACCCAAGAAATCAGGATCAATTTCCAGCGCACGGGTCAAATCAAACGCCTGTACGCCTAGCACATCATCCATATCCACGGCAGCATCTTGAGTGCGATACAGCTTTGCCATGGCATTCATCCCGCGAATTTTAGCTTCTAGCTCAGCTAGCTCTGCATCACTCGCCAAATCGGTTTTATTGAGCAAAATCACGTCGGCAAAGGCAATTTGCTCCTGTGCTTCTTCGGCTTCCCAGTGCTGATGTATGTGCCTAGCATCGACCATAGTCACCACAGCATCTAGGCTGATTTGATCCTTCATATCTTCATCGACGAAAAAGGTCTGAATGACGGGGGCCGGGTCGGCTAGTCCGGTGGTTTCGATCACCAGATGGTCGAACTTGTCGCGGCGCTTCATCAGGTTGCCAATGATGCGAATGAGATCGCCGCGCACACTGCAGCAAATGCAGCCGTTGTTCATTTCAAAAATCTCTTCATCAGCATCAATAACAAGCTGATTGTCGATGCCTACTTCACCAAACTCATTGACAATAACGGCCACTTTTTTGCCATGCTCGTGGGTGAGAATGCGGTTGAGCAGCGTTGTTTTCCCCGCTCCTAAGTAGCCGGTCAGGACGGTCACTGGCATCGTATCTGGCATCGTATCTGGCGCAGGCTCAGCAAGCATTGTATTTGTCATAGGACTATCCCGGCAATTTGAGTATGATAATCGTTATCATATAATAAGCATGGTGAAATGCAGTATCAAGAGCGCAACATCCTGGGTTGTGAGAGATGGTTACAGCCAGTGTCCGCCCCAGGCCAATAGCATTGAAAACGTGATCGCGGCGATCGCCTGTCTGACCATCAATCCCACCGCAAATCTCACCGACTGTTCGCGGGCGATGGTGAGGGCGGTGACCAGGCAGGGCAGCAACACCCCGGCTAGGTACACACCCGTCAAAACTTGCAGAGGCGTGAGTACGGCTAAGGTGTCTGGTTCGGCAAAAAGTAGCAGTCCGTCTTTGCGAATTGAGGCCAGAATGACCGGGATAGCCGCTTCTGGGGGTAGACCAAACAGCCCCATCAGAGGGTTAATCCATGCTGCTAGAGCGGTGATGAGGCCGAACCAATCTAGTACCGAGGCAGTCACCGTAATGACTAAAAAGATAGGAATCGCATTGGTCAAAAACTGGTGAAGGGTACCTTGGGTTTCGCGCCAGATAGTAGACCAGTGGGGAATTTCTAAAAAGGTGCGCCGTTCGATCATCAAGGTATTGTGGACCGAGCGGGCGGCTTTGGGCGAAATCAGGCGGGTGTAGATCAAGGTGGTTAGAGTTAAATAGCCCAGATAGGGCACCACTAACCCCGGCAAATTGGCCGCGCTGAAAACCCCTAGAGTGGCTCCAAACTGATAGGAACAGGCAGAGCCAAAGGCGATCGCACTCACACAGGTATGCCGAGAACAGCTAGAACAGGCCCGAGTACTGATCACAGCGGGCACATTGCAGCCAAACCCCATAATCACCCGCACCAAATCTCGCCCGGATAGACCAAAAGGTCTGAGGAGTGGATCTAGCGCTACGGTAATGCGTTCCACCAATCCACTTGCCTTGTAAGCGCCCAAAAGCAGAGCGTACAAAACCACCGTGGGCACTGCCCAGACAAACAACAGCGGTCCCATAGTGACTAGGCCATAGCGGCCAATCAAAATCTCTCGCAGCAGCGATGGCGTCTGGGACAGAACCGCGATTAGAGGAGCTAATCCAGCCTGTACAAGGGGATCTAGCACTCCGGCCACACCATTGGCCACACCAACAGCAAAGGCAGCAGGCAACAACAACAACAGCACAGCCAACAACCAGCCCCAGCGCGGATGTTCTAGCCAGGTGGGATGAGGTTCAATGCACTGTCCTGCCAGAATCGGACGCCACTTTGTTGGAAAAACAGTCGGCGTCTGGAACGCCCCTAGAATCTGTTGGCGCTGATCCGAGCTTAGATGGCGAGCATCCACAGGAATAAACCCCACCTGGGCAGCATGTTCCCAACGGCTCACGATCTGCTGAGCAAGCTCAGAAACCCTGACTTTATCCCAAAAGGTAGCCACCACCACCCCTTGCTTCCCGGCAACTAACGGCAACAAGTCGGCCAAGTCATCATCGATATGGGTCGCTTTGACCAACAGCACGATGATGTCATGAGCGGTGTCATGAGCCTGGAGTTGGGCTAGGGCTGCTCGGGTGGTGGCGGTGTCGGAACGAAAGAGAATGCCTGGGGTATCGATTAGGAGATTGTCTTCTGTCTGATAGCGATCGCAAGCAATTGTTGAACCTTGAATGTTAGTACTGGTGGGACATTGACCGGTGAGGGCCGCCGCTAAGGCAGATTTGCCGGTACTCTCTTTACCGATGAGAACAATAGTGCGCTGGGGTGTGCGCTGGGTGCAAGTGCGCTGATTGGGTCGAGCCATGACATTCTGAGCCTCACTAATTTCTGAACCTCACTAGCAGATGCAATCGTTGCTACAGCAGGAGAGATCGTCGAGGAAGAGTCCAGCCTGGCGGTAGGCATCGAGAGGGGTAGGGTCGAGATCGAGGCGCTGGGCGATCGCATGGGCGATCACCGCAAAACGCTGGCGAAACTTGTAGATAAAGCAAAAAATCAAATCCTCGTGACGCACGGAAGGCCCAGAGACAAAAAGACCAGGGGTGAGGGTAGATTCGTCGTCTTCGGTCAGCGCGGCATAGCCCTTCGACCAGTCGAAGAGGGGCGCAATCTGTTTCAAACTGGTGTCAAAACCGGTGCAAAGAATGGGAGGATAGGCGGTCGTCCACTTGTGATATTCGCTGTAAACCGCGTAGCCACCAGGGATGGATTTGACTTCTTCAATATCAGCGTCACCGACGATATCCAGACGCCCGGTGCGGTAGATAAACTCCAATCGCTGTAGCGTGTAGGGAGAAAGGGCAACACTAGGGTCGGTGTCAGGATTAGCCCAGGCTCCATCGCGATCGAGCACACCCACTTTCTTACCCATCGCCACGAGATTAGCAGCAGCGTCTATACCGCTTTCGTAGCCCCCAATGATGATAAATTCGTCACCCTCCAGCTTTGCCCACGATCGAATCTGGGCGTTGTGGATGCAGTGCTCTGCCCCTAAAAAGGGATGCAGACGCGGATATTGGTACTCTCCAGCGGCCCAGATGACAAACCGAGTGCGAATGACTCTGTCAGCAGTCTGCAGCTTGAAGCCTCCCTGAGGCAGCGGCTCTACGGTCTGGACATCCACGCCAGTCCGAATAGGTAGCTCAAAGTGATCGGCAACGGTTTGCAGGTACAGGGCGTACTGTTTACCGCTGATGTGCTCTCGTCGAAAGGCAACTGCCGGTGAGGTTTTCAAAGTCACCGCATTCAGATCGAGCAGTCCAAAGCCATGGCTGGGAAATGAAGGCGTAATCAGGTGCATCTCCTCAGGCCAGCGGCTAAAGGAGGCTCCAACCTGATGTCTTTCCAGAATCGTAAAGCGCTCTAGCCCCAGCTCTTTGAGTACGACACCACAGCCGATACCGGCGGCTCCCGCACCGACAATCACAACGTCATAGGACAGATCCGTTTGGGAAAAGCTCACTCTGGTTTACCTAAATGACGAGAATTTAAGAATGATAATCATTATCAATCTTTTTGTCTAGGGGTTGTCGGATCATGATTAGAGGGTTAGACCGATAAGGAATTTGGACCCATCGCGCTCATGATCGGGGAAAATTCTCAGCTTGATAATGGGACGGATATCCTTTAATCTGCTTTCGTTCTGGTGAGCGATAGGTCAGTTGCTTGCTAGTAGTTTTCCCTAGGCTCACCAAAGATTCTGCCATTTTGACCGCCGCTGCAACAGCATCAATCACTGGCACGCCCAAACGGTTTTCTAATTCTTGTTCTAAGCCACTCATGCCAGCGCACCCCAAACAAATAGCCTCAGCACCATCTGCTTGAATCGCTAGCTGACTAGCTTCAGTCAATACGTCTAGAGTGTTTGCTCGATCTTGTTCTGTCTCAAGCACCGATAGCTTTGTTGTTCTGACAGAGGCGCAACGTTCTGTGAGACCTGTTTTGACAATTGTTTTTTCTACCATGTCCCGTGTTCGGTGAAGCGTCGTTACAACACTCCACTTGGCTGCCAACATATTGGCCACATACAGACTGGCTTCAGAAATACCGATAACGGGCTTAGTCGTAATCTCGCGGGCTGCCTCAATGCCTGGATCTCCCCAACAGGCCAGAATAAAGGCATCAGAATCACGATCCAGAATAATCTGTTCTAAAATGCCGGGAATGGCCAAATATTCATCATAAAAACTTTCAACAGATTCAGGGCCGCGCTGGGGCTGCACCGTCACAATCTCAGTACCCGGAAATTTAGCGCTTTGGGCCGAGGCATTGATATTGGTCGTCATGGCCTGGCATGTGTTGCTATTGATGATTTTGATATGGCAAGTCGGTGGAGACATAAGAGAGAATGGGGCGAAATATCTTGAGTGCGATCGCGTTCGGCGTTGGCTGACCATTCAGCAACGTCGTTAAACGTCTGCCTCAACATAGACTAGAATGCGTGCTGCTGCTGTGCTCGCAGCGAAAGGCGATCGTAGAAGAGGTCTTCATGGTCACTGCATTCATGTCGGACAGTTCAAACCTATAGACGTGCTAGATAGCTGACTAATTGAGTGGTCAAACATTTGATTTATATGCGTTTGAGCTACTATAAAAGCGGATTTGAGAAAGTAATGCCATGGTGACCCCCAGCCCTGCTCATCAATCAGCGATTGTCCGCACAGAGAGAGGGCTAACAATTGCAAGCACCCGCATCACTCTCTACGATGTAATGGACTACGTTTTAGCTGGATACCCGTCTAAGTTTATCCAGGGGTTATTCGAGCTGACAGAGGATCAAATCAACGCTGCTCTAGCGTACATTGAGACCAACACTGCTGAAGTAGAAGCTGAATATAAACAGGTTATCCGAGAGGCTGAAGAACTTCGGCAGTACTACGAAGAACAGAACCGTGAACGAATTACTCAAATTGCTTTACAGCCCCCCAAGCCAGGAACTGAAGATGCCTGGGAAAGACTGCAGGCAGCTAAAGCCAAGCGTCAGTCAGCAGTATGATTTGTCTAATCGACCACAATCTTAAAGGTCATGCTTTAGTTTTCTTCGGTGCGATCGCTAGTCAGGGTTGGCTTGATATCGTACCCATCCAGTTCGTCACATTCGATGAACTAGATTTACCGACTGACAGTGATGATAGGGTAGTTTGGTGTTTGGCTCAGAAAAATCAAATGGTTCTGCTCACAGCCAATCGAAGTATGAAGGGCAAAGACTCGCTAGAACAAGTAATGCGAGAGGAAAACGTAGCGGAATCGTTGCCTGTTGTCACTATTGGCAACGCTGATCGACTACTCAGCGATCCCGAATACCGAGGGAGATGCGTCGAAAGCCTAGTTGAAATTGCCCTCAGTCTCGATAGCTATTGCGGCGCAAGACGTGTCTTTATTCCATCGTAATCAGCTAAAGGGATATTCTGCACGAGCTATAACCAGCGTCATGACTAGGCCAACAGTATTGAAAACGCGATCGCAGAAGAGGTCTTCATGGTCACTGCATTCAGGTCAAGCAATTCAAATCCATGACTGGGAAATGACGAGGTGATGAAGCTCATCTCTGGGAACCGCTTAAACTTAAGTAGATAGCAATGGAGATCCCTCCTTATGACTCTCGAATCATCCATCCTAAATAACCTTAAAAAGTTGCCTAAAGCTATGCAGCAGGCAGTGTTCCTGTATACAGAATTTTTAGTCAACCGAACTAACCAGCAGGACTCAATTCAGCTTGAGTCAGTATCAGAAACACTATCAAACAAGCGAGGTGGGTTAGGCATTTGGAAAGACAAAATCTGGATTACCGATGACTTTGATGCGCCTCTAGATGACTTTCAAGCGTATATGTGAATGAAGTTCCTGATAGATACCTATGCTTTTCTCTGGTACATTCAGGCGAGCGATCAGCTTAGCCCAAAGGCCGCAGGCATTCTAGAAGATCCTAGTCAAAGCCTTTATTTCAGCATCGCTAGCCTTTGGGAAATCTCAATCAAAATGGGGCTGGGTAAACTCACTCTAGATAACTCATTTCATGAGCTAGAAGCGTTACTTTCGAGGCTTTCTATTGAAATTTTGCCAGTTACATTCGCAGATACCGAAACTTATCTACGTCTTCCCCTTCACCATCGTGATCCCTTTGATCGCATCTTGGTTTCTCAAGCGATGAATTGCTCTTTGTTCATCATTACTGCCGATTCCGCCTTTAATGCCTATGCCATTGACCCGATATGGTGATGAGCTAAGTGGCTAGCAAGGCATCTGTGCCTTGCTTGGGAAGCTTCACTAGAATTCATCACCGCGACTCAACGGTATGGCGCAGGCCAACACTATCTAATTAAACCACAACGTAACTACTCAGGGGGTACATGAAAACCTGTCTAAGCCTGTCATATCGAAGTTTCAGCCAATTCTTCCGAAAAAACAATTCTCAATAAGTCGAGATATTTAAGGACTATTGAGAATTTCTGTAGTTTTATTTAGAACAATCAGACATCTAACCACTACTGGTAGCGCTTTTAGCATTGTTGAAAACTATATATAGAGCCTGAGTAGTTACACCACAACGTTACAGGACAAATCTGTTTGGGAAGCGACCCAAGGGAAAGGCTCTGAGTAGGTCAGACAGAAGCTGCGACAGTTAACACCCTGGATTCCTGGAATCATACGTCAAAAGTTGCCTATAAGTTCTGTAGATGAGGATATTACTACTTAAAAGTAACGGATAATGTCTGGAAATATGGATCTTATGTGTCAACGCTGACACTGGATATAGAGTTAAGTCACCTCAAGTACGGGTCAGGCTTATTGCTCCGATAACATTAGTGATTGACTGAAAAGTCAGTATTAGGATATTTATACTGCCTTTAACTTAGAGCGCTAAACTATTGGCAGTACTGGTAGAAGTTTTATGCCTGAAAAAATAAGTGAGGTTTTTGGGGTTTATGAGGAAGCTCTAAAACAAGAGGGCGTGTTTAATGGATTTATAGATCTTGACTCAAAATTTTATGTTGATCCACATCTGCTTGAAAGTACGAAAGTACCGGAGCTTGAGAACTCATATCTCAATTTCAAGACCCACTTTACGAAAATCGTTCATCTTTTGAAGGCAACAAAACATTCTGGTGATAGGTTTTTTCGTGCTGCTCACAAACAATTAATATTTCCAGAACTGCCATTCGTGTCTTTAGGTTACTCAACAGAGGGTACTTCAGGTAGCGGTATCGGATCAGGAATTGCACTTAATCTAACAAATACGGCATGGGAAATTATACAAGCAGGCATAACCGACCCAGTCATTTTTGAACTGGTTGGACTTATTGAAGAAAATATTGGTGCTGATCGAATCAGCGATATGGCGATTCATATAATCCTCATAGACTTATTAAACTACTCAGAGCGAGTTGCCAAAAAACTTAATTTAAATACTTGTCAAGTGAAAGCGCGCAGAACAAAATTTCTCCTGCCAGCTATTCCTGGCAATAACCGCCCTACAGTGTTGATTCCTTGTGAAATTCTAAATGATCTCCCCATAGCAAATGGTTGGGATGATATTGATAGAGCTTGCGCTCATAACGAAGATTTACGTAATCGCGTAAATGAAATCATTGGCGATTCTTGGAAGGATGAGGCAGGAAAAAGAAGAAGAATCACGAAGCGTGAGTTGAAGCATATTCTTCTTAACCATCCTGAAGTACTTCAAGATTTAGTGGACCAATATAAAAGAAATCCTCCAAAAAAGTATGGCTTTCTCCTAAGGGGGTGACACAAAGGCTACAAGGTTTGTAGGACGGCCATCATAGCTTTCTGCCCCCTCAGATAATATTCAATTTTCCCCCGATTGAGCATCATCAACTGTTGTACTTGTTGTTGGCTATCTT
>NZ_JADEXO010000059.1 GCF_015207105.1 cf. Phormidesmis sp. LEGE 11477 | reverse complement strand
AGGGTTTGGTTGAGTGCTGATTCGTCAAACTGGGCAGCTTGTGGTTCCGAAGCGACGCTTTGGCTCGCACCCAGCATCATGTCCAAGGACGGCTTTAGTAGCTGAGCCGCCTCCGATTGAAGTGCTGCTTCGGTAGGCGTTTCGCTGACTAGGGCTGAGTAGGCGGCGCAATAATTGCACATAGAAGTCTGCTCTTGGGACTAGAGTTATGAAGAAACTAATTATGAAGAAACTAGTTATGGAAAACTTTCAAACAAATCTGATTAAACTGTCACAATGAACCCCTAATAGCTAAACCAGCTAGAGAGCTGGTGGCGGTTAACAAGTAAATTGAGCCGGGTCTCGTCATTGAAATCGCTCCAATTGCCCCTGCTATAGCTAAGAGCGGAGACGAAGCGGCTTGCTGTCCTTAGTGAAATTGTTCTTGGTGATGCTGTTACCCGGCTATAGATGCTGTCACCTGGCTATATACGTACTGCTAGGGCGTTTGGTTGCACTACTTTTTGAATGTTTTGGTGCTAGCAGTTCTGTATATTGGCCACAGACTGCTTCTACTGCTTTACCTTAGATAGGCAGACCCAATAGAGCGGAATCTTAGACACTGAGTCCGGCGATGCATCTGATTCTCTTAAACCTTCGAGTAGTCGATTTAGTTACATCAACCTACCGCCATCCGCAGAAATAAGGGTAGTAGCTGTAGTGACCTAAACAGATTCTTTACGTAAGAAGCTAGTCAATTGTACGGAAACTTTAATATTTTTATACTCTTAGCGTGAGCAATACCTATTGGGCATTTTTGCGGTCTGTCCTGATGTCTTCTTAGTGCCCAAAGCTATGATCTTGGAGTTTAGAGAGGATTCGATACGAGGTTCCTATAATGATTCTGACTGTCTTAGCGCTACTGCTGGGCTATTTAACCCTTAGCGTCAGCACAACGCTGCTCTACGCAGCTTGGATGAGTACTACCAGTGTTAGCGGTGAAGTCCATACAATCACCGCTCAGTTTGTGGCTTTTGCTGGAATTTGCGGGTTGGGATTTGCTACTCTTAGCGGCTATATTGTTGGACTTGTAGCGAGACGGGCACCTGTTGCCCATACAGCAGTGTTTTCACTAATGCTGATGATCATTTGGCTAGCCTCTACTTTTATAGGGAGTGCTAAAGAGCCTTTGTCAATTTCGATTTTGAATATTGCGATCGCCCTTACAGGCATAATGACGGGTGGCTGGATTCGATATGCTCAGACCAAAGAAATGGCGGCAAAGGCAGTAAAAGCAGAGTCTATTGAACCACAAGCTTGAACTGTAGAGGTAGCCCACTAGATAGCTATCTAGTGGGCTAATCTTCTAGCTAGTTGATTCTCAAGCTGAACTAATTCAGGATCGATTAATCTAGCTAGATATGAACAGGCGCTCATGCAACAGAGCAGGCATCACATAGACAAACACCGTGGGTGAAAGCACTATAGAGACGGTGCTGCCACTGGTTCCTCACCCGGAACGCTCATGACCTTTGATAGCGGCGCGGCATTCGGCACATCTGGCAGCGTGCCATGAATTTGGCTAGACACTTCTGTAGTCTTGAGGCTGTAGGTCTGAATCGCAATTTTAGGATACAGACCAATCCCTACGATCGGTATCAATAGACTGATAGCAACGAACATCTCACGAGGCACGATCTCCCAAGATTTATCGACTGGCAGTTTAACTTCGCCCGATTCGCCATAGAAAATACTACGCAGCATCGACAGTAAGTAAATAGGAGACAGAACGACGCCTACAGCGGCCAGCATGACAATCGCTGCTTTGAAAAACACATTGTAAGCGTCACTGGTGGCCATTCCCAAAAACACCGTAATCTCGGCAATGAAGCCGCTCATTCCGGGAAGCGCCAGCGAGGCCATCGCCCCGGCAGTAAAGAGCGCAAATGTAATCGGCATCACCTGAGCCATGCCGCCCATCTTGTTCATAGACAGCGTGTGTGTTCGTTCATAGGCGACACCTGACAAGAAGAACAGCACGGCAGCTACCAGACCATGGGAAATCATCTGGAGCATTGCCCCGCTCATTCCCAAAGAGTTAAAGGCCGCTAAACCTAGCAGCACAAATCCCATATGTGCAACAGAAGAGTAAGCCATCCGCCGCTTGAGATTATCCTGAGCAAAGGCGGTCAAAGAAGCGTAGACAATATTGATAACACCTAAGAATGCCAGCACAGGCGCAAAGTACAAATGGGCATCGGGTAGTATCTCGATATTCATCCGAATCAGACCATAGCCTGCCATCTTTAGCAAAACACCGGCTAATATCATTGAAATCGGCGCAGGCGCTTCGCTATGGGCATCGGGCAGCCAGGTATGCAGCGGAAAAATCGGTAGCTTGGCACCGAAAGCAATAAGCAGACCCAGATAGCAAATCAGCTGAAACGCCAGCGGATACTGCTTAGCAGCTAGCTCACTAAGGTTAAAGCTAAAGCTATCACCAAAGAAGGCCAACGCCAGCGCCACTACCAGAATGAAGACAGAGCAGGTCGCAGTGTAGATAATAAATTTGGTAGCTGCGTACTGCCGGCGCTGTCCCCCCCAGATAGCAATTAGTAGATATACAGGCACCAGCTCCAGTTCCCACATGATGAAAAACAGCATCATGTCCTGTGCTAAGAAGACACCGAGCTGAGCGCTGAACATCAGCAGTATCATCGAATAATACAGGCGGGGTTTGAGCTGGATATTCCACGAGGCAATCACAGCCAGGGTAGTGACAAATCCACTCAAGAGTACCAGTGGAAACGATAGCCCATCAACGCCTAGCGACCAGCTCAGCCCAAACTGGGTGATCCAGGGATAGTCGTCTACAAGCTGAAGACCGGATACACCCATTTCATACTGGGTGGCGAATACATAAAGAATCAAGCCAAATTCGGCCAGGCTGGCTCCCAGGGCGTACCAACGAATGGTCTCACCGTTTCTATCTGGTAGCAGGGGGATGGGCGTTGCTGCTAGTAAAGGAAAGATAACTAGGAACGTCAGCCACGGAAACTGTTCACCGAGCATTAGAATTCACGCAATTTCGATAGCGACAAAGACGCAATCATTCCGAAAAAGCAGGGTCTAGAAAAAGTCCAGCAAGAAACTCGGCTTTCGGCCTAGGCAAAACTATCGGATAGGAAGTTTAGGAATAAATACCTACTGAGTGCGCCCAAAGCTTAGTATACAAAACTTAATTAACCTTTGGTAAGAATCCAAAAGTAGAAATGCGCTAGTGATCAATATAAGACAAGTCGATATTAATATTACGCACCTATTCAGACTCCTTCAAGCTAGCGTAGCGCCTAACGTCTCGCTCGTTTGATAGCGTTACTTTTCTTGTGGTAGCGCTAGTGAGTGATAGACGACTGATCCTAAGTCGCCGTCGCTGTGGTTAGCTTCTTTTCTAAGAACTCAATAATTTTTCCTGAAACGTCAAGCTCGGTGGCCTTTTCTATCCCTTCTAGACCAGGAGAAGAATTTACTTCCATAACGACAGGGCCATGGTTGGATCGCAGCAGATCTACGCCCGCTACTCTTAGTCCCATTGCTTTTGCGGCTCTGACCGCCGTACTTCTTTCCTCTGGCGTTAGCTTTATCCTCTTGGCGTTGCCGCCTCGATGCAAATTAGATCGGAACTCGCCAGGAGCGCCCTGCCGTTTCATTGAGGCGATGACTCTGTTGTTGACTACAAAGCAGCGCAGATCTGCCCCTTTCGCCTCAGCGATAAATTCTTGAACGAGGATGTTAGCATTCAGACCTCTAAACGCCTCGATCACAGAGGTCGCTGCCTGGTAAGTTTCGGTCAAGACAACGCCGATGCCCTGAGTGCCTTCAAGCAATTTAATCACGAGGGGAGCACCGCCCACGATGCCTACTAGCCCTTCAATATCCTTTGTAGAGTGAGCAAATCCGGTAATCGGCAGACCGATACCTTCTCTAGAAAGAATCTGTAAACAATGAAGCTTGTCCCTAGCGCGAAGGATGGCTTGCGAGGTGTTAGTAGTAAAAACCTCCATCATTTCAAACTGACGGACAACAGCAGTCCCATAAAAGGTATTAGACGCGCCAATACGAGGGATGACAGCATCAAAATCTTTTAGCTGTCTGCCTTGGTAGAGCACTTGAGGGTTATGGGCAGTGATGTTCATGTAGCAGCGCAGATAGTCAATCACCTCTACGGTATGGCCACGGGCTTCTCCGGCCTCTCTAAGACGGCGGGTCGAATAGAGAGAAGAGTCTCTTGACAAAATTGCGATTTTCATTTTTGGGTTTCTTTTGGCCTTTCTTTCGGCCTTTAAAAGTTTGAGTGTGGGCTTTACTTTGAACGTAGGATCTGCCGGAATCGACTAGGAACTTTTGGCGGAGGGCCTGTCTGCCGAGGAGCATGCGAAAGCCCATAACGTCGCGATTAGTCAAAGTAAGCTCGATCGGCCATGACTGCTGGTTGAGAGTGACAGTGGTTTCGATGACAGGACGGGATTCGCTTCGTCCGCCGGAGTTGCGAACGGGGCGGATATCTAGCAGTCTGGCTTCCGCTGGAATGATTTTATCTTTGTCCCGCTGGGAAGGGTGGACTTTAAAACGGACGTAGTCGATGTTGTCTTTTTTGAAATACTCTATATCAAAGGCGTGGAGAGCAGAAGAGCGCGCACCCGTATCAATTTTGACCTTGACACTCGTGATACCTAAATCGGGGAGAGCAACTCGCTCTCGCCAGCCAACAATAGGCAGACTAACAGCGGTTAGACTTGAGCTTTGTGGGTCTGTCATGATGAGCTAGGCAATAGATGAACTTGAGCTGTAGAGCTAAGTCAAGGCTAAGTCGTAGAGCCAAGCCACGGTAAGCTAGGCATAATTGGCGTTGAAATAGACTGTCTTAGAGGATAAGGTGGCGGCAATGCCACAGTGACTTTTATAGGTCTATTCATTATTACCACCTTAGAAGCGCCTACCCCTTTGAGCGGCCATCTTGAGAAGTCGGCTTGAGAAGTCATCTAAAGGCATGTAGTATTTATGTACCATCTAGCTATCTACTATGAAGTCTAGAATCCCCGATCCGTCTCGCCGCAGAAGTGTTCGAATTAGGCGCGATCGCCCTACCCGTCGTTCCCCTCATCGTTCGCCTATCATCAAAGGCTTTCAGCTATTGGCCATTGCCACCACTGGCGGCGCAATCATGCTAGCTAGCTTGGCAGGACTTGCCTTTCTACGCTCTGGCAGTCGGTTCATGGAAGGCGTCAAAGTTGCCCTTACACCTCAGCCGCCCGAACAGACCGTAGACATTCGCACGGTAGTGATTAAGCAGGTGCGAGAGGTTAGCGAGCTGACGACGGCTGTATTTACCATGGAAGCGGTCGTGCCGACTCAAAGCAGTCGGAAGCTAGGCGAGTTCACCATTGGTGAAACCAGCTTGCTCTACGTGGCCTACGGAGAAGTAAGAGCGGGCGTAGACTTGGAAGACCTAACGACAGCGGATGTGACCGCCTCAGAAACAGGCCGAAGTATAAAACTCGTTCTGCCAGCGCCTAGAATCCTAGGAACAGAGTTAGACGTCGATCGCTCTAATGTCTATGACTACAGCCGAGGACTATTTAATCTAGGCCCCGACACCGCGCCCGAGCTACAGGAGCTAGCCCAAAAAGAAGCTAAGCTAAAAATCGAGCAGGCGGCCTGTGAGCAGGATATCTTAGGTCAAGCTAACGACCGCGCCGAACTGGTAGTCACACGGCTACTGCAAAGTGCTGGGTTTGAAGAAGTAACTGTTGAGACAGCCCCAGCAGCAAACACGGCTTGTGAGGCATTGAGCTAGGTGAGCTAGGGATGAGCGTTCATCCGATAGGACTTCAACGGTGTCTACAAAAGCGCTCTTAGTCTCTTTCTAGATCAATTAGCCTCTCTTCTTAGATCGTCAGCCTCTCTGTAGATCATCAGCTTCTTTATAAGTCATCATCTTCTAAATCCGAAGGAGGAATGATGATTCTGTCAATAATGTGGATGATGCCGTTACTGGCGATGACATCTGCGGAAATCACCTGAGCACTATTAACAGTAACGGCTTCTGCAACATCTATCGCTATGGTGCTCCCTTCTACGGTGGTGACATCCCCCGAGCGTAAGTCAGCAAAAGGCAGAGCGCCGGGCACCAAGTGGTAGGTCAAAAGCTCGATCAAAGACTCTTTGTTTTCTGGCTGCAGCAGGGTTTCTATAGCAGCCGCAGGTAAGGCGGCAAAAGCTTCATCCGTCGGGGCGAAGACAGTAAAGGGGCCCTCAGAGTTCAACACCTCCACCAGGTCGGCGGCGGCTAGAGCTGTGGTTAGGGTACTAAAGGTGGCACTGTTACTAGCAATCTCAGCAATAGTGAATTCTCCACTGGGCAGAGGCATGGCTGATTCTGTCGGGACTGATTCTGAGAGCGGCAGGGGTGCTTCTGCTCTAACAGCCCTAGGTAATACAGCTAGCAATCCTAAGGCTAGGACGCTGGCCGATAATACGATAGCTGAGCCTTTAGAGGCTGGGTGTTTGGCGCTTGTGTAGTACATGGGTTTAAGAGGCCGCATATAGAGCTTCACAAAGCATAGCTAACCAGAAACAAATGTCAAACTTGATACGTATAGCCGCGATCGCCAACGCTATAGGTAGAGGTCTTCTAGCGATGAGCCTTCTATATTTGGGAGAGCCGATGGCAATTACTACCTAGCTTGAGTAACCTGCTTCCTGCACAAATCGGGTTCACGCCCTGTGCTACAAAGAAATAGAGGAATTCAGCTACCTTCGGTTTTTGGTCTAAAAATTGCCTAAAGCGATTTGTTCTGATTTGTTCAAAGTGTTAAGGATTACATTCAATGTTAGAGCTGCACCAGTTTGAAGCGTCCCACTATTGTGAAAAGGTCCGACTGGTTTTGGATTACAAGCAGTTGCCTTACCAGACGGTTGAAGTTGTCCCAGGAATTGGCCAAATAGATCTCTATCGGCTGTCGGGCCAACGCCAGGTGCCCGTACTCAAAGACGGGGATGAGGTAGTGCCCGATTCAACTGCGATCGCCCGCTACCTAGATGAAAAATACCCCGATCGTCCTGTTATTCCAGCCGATGCCAAGCAGAAAGGACTGTGCTTGATGATGGAAGCGTGGGCGGATGAATCAATTGGCCTCAACGGTCGAAAAGCCATGATTGGCGCATTTAATCAGCACCCCAACTTTCGAACAGCGCTGCTGCCGGTCTCTACACCAGAAGTTGTCAAGACAGTAGTTGGCTCAGTTCCTGGCGATTTGCTGAGTCTAATTGGCGCTGGCGCTGGCTTCGGCGGAGACGCTGTCAAATCAGCTACGGATATTTTGAAACAGGATCTAGAGGCGCTGTGTCTGATTTTGCAAGATCAGCCCTATTTGTGTGGGGAGACACCGACACTAGCTGACTTTGCAGTCGCTGGACTGTCGATGTATCTAAAATTTCCGTCGACTTTGTATGTAGACCTGCCAGCAGGCATTGCTGGAAAAGGCGTGCCAGGGTTAGCAGACGCGCCAGAGTACGCACCATTTTGGGCATGGCGCGATCTTCTCTACTCGGATTTTCGCAAGCCCCGCAGTGGCCCCACCGCTACCGCACCAGCCACTGGCACCGGCCCAGTTGCTATTGGGATTGATTGATGGCTACAGCTGCTGCATCGATTACAGATCTCCTGGGTGAAGATGGCTGCGTCCCTTGGCAAGCTGTCGATCCTAAGAAGCAAACTCAGATCGCAAAGGCGACGACCGTACCTCCTGAGTGTTTGGCCTTGCCTCGCACTACGCAAGAACTTGCCCAGGTAATGACGCTAGCTGCTGAGCAAAACTGGCGGGTTCTTCCTGTAGGGCAGGCCAGCAAGCTGGGATGGGGGGGCTTTGCAAAAGATATCGATATTGTCTTGAGCACAGCGCGGCTGAATCGAATTGTAGAGCACGCGGTAGGCGATTTTACAGTGACTGTAGAGGCTGGACTGCAGCTGTCAGATCTCGCAGAGGTACTGGCCAAGGAAGGACAGTTTTTAGCGGTTGACCCAGCGTTTCCAGATCAGGCTACGGTGGGTGGAATTGTAGCGACAGCAGACACAGGATCTTTAAGGCAGCGCTACGGTGGGCTGCGGGATATGCTGATCGGCGTGCAGTTTGTTCGGTATGACGGCAAGCTAGCACGCGCAGGTGGGCGCGTCGTAAAAAATGTAGCTGGCTACGATCTGATGAAGCTGATGACGGGTGGATACGGCACGCTAGGCGTGCTGAGTGAGCTGACGTTTCGGCTGTATCCCGTGCAGGCAGTCTCTAGATCGCTGGTCTTGATTGGAACTGTAGAGGCGATCGCACAGACGGCAGCTGAAATTAGGCTCTCAGGACTAACCCCCGTCGCATTTGACATAACGCTCGAAAACCCACCAACTTCCGAAAGTATTCCAGAAAACCCAGTCGCTTTGGTTGCTAGGTTTCAAGGGATCGCCGCAGGTGTGTCAGAACAAAGCGAGCGGTTAATGGAGATAGCTAATAAATACCAGCTGGCTGTGCAGCAGCTAGATCAAGTTGCAGATACCGAGTACTGGCAGAAAGCCGCTACTTGGGTGCGAGCAGATACCGTGCTGTGCAAAGTGGGAATGAAACCGAGTGCGATCGCCCCTTTAGTTGAAAAGCTAAAAGTGTCTTCTGACGCACACGCAAGACTACACGGCGGTAGCGGTCTAGGTTGGGTGCAGTGGCCTATGACAACAGAAACAGATATTGTTCAAGAAATTGAGTGGACGCGATCGCACTGCCAACAAAACGGCGGCTTCTTAAGTCTGCTACAAGCACCTACCGCCCTAAAGCAGTCCATCGATATCTGGGGCTACGCCGGCAACGCCTTACAGGTCATGATCGACATCAAGCAAAAATTCGATCCGCAGCGATTGCTAAGTCCTGGTAGATTCGTTGGGAAAATCTAGCAATCAATCCTTCAATCTTCTTTTCAATCGCCTTTTTCGTGCTCTGTGTTACTGACGCTATCTATCTACGCAATCTTTCCAAAATAGACCTTTCGAGGTAGATATACTGCAGACAGCATTTTCTAAAGTCTATCTGTAGCCGTAACCTCTATTCGAAATAGCACTTATACATCAAGATCTTCGTCTCAAACCGTTAGGATCGTAGCGTAGACTAACTCAGAAATTAGGAGAACTCTTCTTATGACTATGACCTTGAACGTCCCATCAATTAAGTGCGAAGGCTGTGGCGATACGATCACCAAAGAGATTAAGGTGCATGACGCTGACGCTAAGGTAAGTGTAGACATCGAAAACAAAACAGTAGAAGTAGATTCCACGATGTCTGAGTCTTCTGTGAAGCAGGCAATCACATCAGCCGGCCACGAAGTCGCTTAAGTGCCACCAGACTCTGCTCTTGATATCGACAGCTTCACTAGAGATAAATCACAGGACTAGAGATCGCTCATAAGAGCGTTAACACTATCAACCTAAACACTGAAAATCTGAACACTGACGATTCTTGATGTCTCCAAAAACGATTACTGTTCAATGCCCTCAGTGCCAACAGGTCTATATTGACTGGTCTATTCCGGCTGTCGGTATGAATACCACTTTTGAACAGAGCCCGACGACAGTATGCTCTCGATGCGGAAATCGCTCAATTCTAGCCGAATTGAGCGATGACAACGGTATCCTAGTTAAGGCTGAAAAATAGGAAGTTTCATTCCTTTAAGGGACTAATTCTAGAGCAGACTTTCTATCGCTGTCATCAAACTGACCTACTCAGACTCATTTGGAATGGGTGTTGCGCCGTCTCCGATGCCGCCATCTGGTTCAACCGGGATTGGCCCAGTAGGGACATCTGGTCTAACATCTTGCTCGGGATTAGGACGTGATAACGGCGAGTTAGCGGTAGATGGCGTTTGGTCAGCGCCCAAAAAGAACTGCGCTTCTTGGCGAAGCGACATAGCAGAGGCCGTCTCACCCTGCTGCTCTAGCAAATCAGCGGCTGTTTGGTAATCGCTGACTACTGCCTCGATAGTTGACTGAGGCAAATCTGATGGGTTAGTGACTTCGATCTCCGAGTTGATGTATGCCAAATTAATCCGAGATTCGGCTCTGCCCAGATAAGCGCCCGGATCGGTATCGTCTAGTGCGATCGCAGCGCTGTAGGCTTCAACTGCGTCCGCAAAATCTTCCGAGATAGAGTAGTTGTAGGCACGGCTAAAGACTTGCTCATACTCACTAGCTGGGCGTACTTCGATTTGATAGCTACCACCCAAGCCAGAAAAAGAGCTAGCGATCGCACTATAGGTGCCTGCCTCACTCAGTTCGATGACGATTGTAGAATTCAGAGTACCGCCGTAGTCGTCGTTAGATATCAGTACCTCACCGCTAGGTCCTTTCAGTACTAGGATCGGATCAAATTCTTCGCTCTGCAGCTCAATCGTCATGATCTGACCCGCTTCCGCTTCAAAGCTATAGGTATCTTCAACGGGGGCTAGCCTGCCCTCCTGCTGTATCACCACTTGAGCCAAAGCCGCTTGATGTGCGATTCCAGCAACGCCAGCGAGCGTCATGGCAGCGACTAACCCCTTAGTAATTTTTTGACTAGCAAAACTAGACAGTTTCTCGCTCATAAATCTCATGACGTTGGTGTTTCCTATGTATCTATTTATTGTAAAGATCAACTATCTGCGGCATCACATTAATGCATCCGTCCACATTCCACAAATCTAGAAGAGCTCAAAGAAGTTTGTTGATACACTATGGGACACTATGGTAGCTGTCTCAAGAAGGGCATCACTTACAGACTATCAACTGAAAGCAGACCTGAAGACCCATTTTGCCGCCTTTTTGCCGCCTATCCTTTTTACCGCCTATAGACAAGCTACCCCGCGCTGATCAGCTACCGCTCTCTATAGATAGTTTTGGATAGCTCAGGCATAAGAGCACCTGTAGATAGTAAGAAGGTAAAAGCGGGAGAGAGAACGGGCGCTATAGGGTATATAGACTAATAAGGATATGAAAGACATCCGTCATAAAAGACCCACAAGTCAGAGAATCAGCTACTTGGTCGGAATAGCTGGCATAGTGAGTAGCTTCCTCCAGGTACAAGTCGCCTGGGCCGATGTGCCAGAAAACCCGATAGCTGATATTGATGTGCCTGAAGAGATTTTGCGTACAGAGATCATCGTAGAAGCTAGATCGCCGCTGACCGGTGAGCTGCTGACAGCGGCTGAATATGCACAACTGCAGGCTAGTTTAGAAAGAGAGGGAAGATCCCCTCAACTCAGATCAGATATCCGTCAACTCGTCTACCTGTTGCGTCTTAGACGCATCCTAAAACCTGTCATTCCTTTTATCAAAGAGCAGCCGGCAATTTCGGAGCAGCCGGTAATTTCGGAGCAGCCGCAGGCAATTTCACCTACCAAAGAGCTGCCCATCAGCGTAGAAAAATAGACTATGATGCCGTCACTCTATTACCAAGTCGCTGCTGCTAAGAACATGGGTTGCTAAGCCAGTAGAGTAGTTTATCGAGTAGTGAACCTACAAAAAACTACTCGAAGTTGAACTAGCTAATTGTTACTATCATCCTTCCACCGAAGAAAATTCGCCTAAACAACTAAGCTTTGTTAAGCTAACAGCTATATCAAATTTCTCACAAATTTCACGCAAGTTAGGTCATTTAAGTCAGGTCATCTATATGGCGTCCACGATTGCTCTAGAACAAATTGAGCGGGTTGTAAGAAATCAACACCACAATCCCTTCGAGGTGTTAGGGCCACACTCTATTGATCGCGACGGCAAACAGGTTTGGGTGGTTCGAGCCTACCTACCCAATGCGGATACAGCCTGGGTAGTTCGTCCAGAGACTCGCAAAGAATACCTGATGACTAACGAACAGCATCCCCAGTTCTTTGAGGCAACCATTGACGAAGCTATCGAGGACGAAAAGGGACTAGCGAACTATCAGATCCGATATAAAAGCGGTGGCAGCGAGCACGTTGCTTATGACCCCTACGCCTTTAAGTCTCCTGTAATTACTGGCTTCGATGAGCACCTGTTTGCTGAGGGTAACCATCATCGTATCTATGAAAAAATGGGTGCCCATCCCATGAAGCAAGGTGGCGTAGCAGGGGTGTATTTTGCGCTCTGGGCACCTAACGCTCGCAATGTCTCAGTAATCGGTGATTTCAACAGTTGGGACGGTCGCAAGCATCAAATGCGTCGCGGCAACAGCGGTATTTGGGATTTGTTCATTCCTCAGCTAGCGGTCGGTGCTCGCTACAAATACGAAGTAAAAAACCATGATGGACACATCTACGAAAAGTCTGATCCTTACGGTTTTGCTAGGGAGGTAAGACCGGATACTGCTTCTATCGTCGCTGATCTTGACCAGTACGAATGGACCGATCAAAACTGGTTAGACCATCGTCGTCAGAGCGAGCCGATGATGCAGCCTGTCGCTGTCTACGAGGTACATCTAGGCTCTTGGATGCATGAATCTTCGGCCAAGCCTGCCAAACAGGCCGATGGCACCGATGCGCCTGTGGTAACCGTTGCTGATCTTAAACCCGGTGCCCGCTTCTTGACCTATCGAGAACTAGCAGCAAAGCTAATACCTTACGTCAAGGAAATGGGGTTTACTCATATTGAGGTTTTGCCCGTCGCTGAGCACCCGTTTGATGGTTCTTGGGGCTATCAAGTTACAGGCTACTATGCGCCAACTTCTCGCTATGGTAGCCCGGAAGACTTTATGTATTTTGTCGATCAGTGCCATTTGCATGGCATTGGCGTCATTGTTGACTGGGTACCAGGTCATTTTCCGAAGGATACGCACGGCCTAGCATTTTTCGATGGAACGCATCTATATGAACATGCCGACCCGCGTAAAGGTGAGCATAAAGAGTGGGGCACGCTGGTTTTCAATTATGGACGTAATGAGGTTCGCAACTTTTTGATTGCAAACGTCCTTTTTTGGTTTGATAAGTTTCATATTGATGGAATTCGCGTTGATGCAGTCGCGTCGATGCTGTACTTAGACTACAATCGCAAGCCTGGTGAATGGGTTGCCAATGAGTATGGTGGTCGAGAAAATATCGAAGCAGCAGAGTGTCTAAAGCAGGTCAATCACGTACTGTTTAGTCACTATCCTGGAGCGCTCTCGATTGCAGAGGAATCCACCTCTTGGCCGATGGTTTCTTGGCCGACTTATGTGGGCGGTTTAGGATTCAATCTGAAGTGGAACATGGGCTGGATGAATGACATGCTTGACTATTTCAGCATGGATCCTTGGTTTAGACAGTTTCACCAGAACAATGTCACTTTTAGCATTTGGTATGCGTTTAGTGAGAATTTTATGCTAGCGCTATCCCACGATGAAGTGGTACATGGCAAAAGTCATATGATTGGCAAGATGCCCGGCGACGACTGGCAGAAGATGGCCAACTTGCGAGCACTGTACACGTATATGTATGCCCATCCTGGTAAGAAAACCCTTTTCATGGGTATGGAGTTTGGTCAGTGGAGTGAGTGGAATGTCTGGGGAGATCTAGAGTGGCATTTACTGCAGTTTGATCAGCACAAAAATTTGAAGCACTGCGTTGAGCGGCTCAATACTCTCTACCGCCGTGAGCCAGCACTGCATACCCAAGACTTTTCTCAAGAGGGATTTCAGTGGGTAGACTGCAGTGACAATCGTCATAGTGTGGTTTCTTTTATCCGCTATGACAAAAAGAGCGAAGAGTTTATTCTGACGGTGTGTAACTTTACTCCGCAGCCCCATAGTCACTATCGGGTGGGTATTCCTCAAAAGGGATATTATCGTGAGATCTTTAATAGCGATGCGAGAGAGTTTGGCGGCGCTAATATCGGTAATCTTGGCGGAAAATGGTCTGAAGATTGGGCTTTTCACGAGCGACCCTATTCGCTAGATTTAACATTGCCGCCACTGAGCGTCATCATGCTGAAGCTAGATGTGCAGAAGACTGAGGCAGCTTTAAATTCCAGTCGACTTAGGTGAGCTCTAATTAAAAAGAGAGCTCTAAGTGAGAAGAGAGCTTAAAGATTCGACTTGCTCAGCAGCAAATCCGTCTTTAGACACTATTTCTTTTACTGAAGGACGTTTCCTTTGATAGACGAAAGCTTTGCGTGAAGATAGTTAAATGGGGCTTGTAGATAGCGTACAAAACGATTAAGTAATATATGAACCCTATTAGCATTGGTTTAACGGAAGAACAAAGACAGGGCGTAGTCAGCCTACTTAACGCAGATCTTTCTGATTCTTACCTGCTAGTCATCAAGACGAAGAAGTATCACTGGGACGTGATTGGCCCTCAGTTTAGAACTTTGCATGAGCTGTGGGATCAGCACTATGAAGCGATTAGCATGAATATTGATGCGATCGCAGAGAGAATTAGAATGCTGGGTGGCTATCCTATTGGTACTGCCAAAGGCTTTGAGGAAAATGCTACTCTGCGCGAGCACCCTGGCGATCTGCCTACTGCAGAAGAGATGGTCAAGCGTTTAGTTAGCGACCACGAGCAGGTAATTCGCAACCTTCGTGATCACGTCGATCAGTGTGGTGATAAATATCACGATGAGGGCACTGCTGATTTCTTGACTGGTCTGATGGAGCAGCATGAGGAAATGGCTTGGATGCTACGTTCCTTTGTCGAAGGTACCACACTCACGCCTAGTGGCGATCGCGAAACCGATCTGAAAGTGCCTACGACTGTATAAGCGTTGTCTAGGCGCTATCATACTCAGATAATGCTGACTTGGTAATGCCAGATTAGAAAGCTCTCATAACCTAGTTGTCATAGGTTGATTTATAGGGGATGTAGTTCACTACATCCCCTAAATTGTCTTTGACATTCAAAGGTGAGAGTAAGGTCTGTGCAGAATTTTGATGGTGCCCGCTGCTACCGTCAAGCGAAAAAAGAATACATCTATAGATAGAACAAACTGTTGGGAAATATTGATAAAAATCATCTAATAGAGAGAGGCTTAAACAATTACCTATCTGCAATAATCAACAAATAAAATACGAATGAGGATACTTTATGACTCTGCTACTAGAAACTGTCGTGGAAAAGGCACCTTATGCCTTTTCTTTGACTACGATTGGAATCGTGGGCTTTATTGCAGCAGTAACAATAGGCTCAATTGCGTGGTACAACTCTAAGCGGCCTGTAGGTTGGGAGGATAAAGAGAGACCGGATATCGTGCCCGATGTGAAGAAGTAAGCAACAACTTCTCAAGCAAACGCTATTGCTGCTGGATATTCCCTCAGCTAATAGTCGACTACCTTGTTAATCCTAAACTTGTTAATCTAAAAAAAGGTTGGAGACGCCTTTATATATGTCTCTAACCTTTTTTGTGTCCATAGAATAAACGGTTTCTGTCGTATCTTATATATAGACGACCACAGTAGAAATTTCTACTGTGGTCGTTTAAGCTATTTGATAGCAGGCAACTCTTATGTTGCTCAGGTGCAGCTATCGTTTAGTCTATAGCGTCTTTTACATTGTCTTTGACGTTTTCTTTTGTTTTTGTTGCAGAGGCTTCAGCCTGCTTAGCTTTACCTTTTGCTTGAGCTTCAGAATTATCTGTCGCATCACCAGCTGCTTCCTGGACTTTGCCTTCAACGTCTTTAGCAGCTGCCTTTGCCTTATCTTCAATACTCATAACTAAGCATTCTCCAATTATGTTTTCCAATACACTCATATTAAAGTTTACAGCGCTTCTAAACCTCTATCTTTTGGATCTATTTTGGCGGTCAGAAGACGTATGCTAGATATCAAATAAGGCGATGTAGTAAACAGCGGAGTAAAAGGTACTCCTGTGAACACTCCTCTTAAGCTCGATTGCTTCGTTCTGGTCAGATATGGTAGCTAGAACCTGCCGGCGACGGGGAGCATCAAGGTAAAAGTACTACCTTTGCCTACCTTAGATTCTAAAGTCAAAGTGCCTTCGTGCATTTCAGCAATGCGTTTAGATAGGTGAAGACCAAGACCACTACCTGACTTCATATGAGATCCTTGATAGAACCACTCAAAGATTCTTTTTTGAGCTTCTAATTCAATGCCGGGACCGGTATCTTTGATGGCAATTTCTACCACTTCAGCCAATGGCACTTGTTCAATCTTTGAACTATCAACCTTTGAACTACCAACCTTTGAACTACCAACCTTTGAACTATTAACAGAGATTTGGGCGGTCACACAGCCTGAGTCAGTGAATTTGATGGCATTACCAAGTAGGTTAGTAAGTAACCGTCTGAGCTCAATGCGATCGCCCTCAATCCAGTAAGACGTAGAGGTACTCTCCACTTGAGCTTTGCCATCAGTTGAGAGAGCCTCTATGCTTAGATCAATGCCTTTATCGTCAGCTAGCGGCTTCAGCTCTCTGACTACTTCGTTGACTAGAGTATAGGCTGAGAACGCTGATTTGCTTAGCTTCTTGTGCCCAGCTTCATGGCGGTAAACCTGAAGCAGCGTGTTAGTCATCTGTAACAGATTTTCATTGTTGGTAATGATACTAGAAAGTGCTTCTTTGACTGAATCAGGTGGGGTTCCAAAGGCATCTTCTAGACAAAGGCTAAGCATTCTATTAGCGGCCACTAACGGCGTGCGTAAGTCATGCGTGAGCCGGGCGACAAAGTCATCACGCTGTCGGATCATCTCAGACTGTTCATCCAAAGAATGCTTCAGACGAATGAGCGATCGCACCCTAGCCATCAGCTCATCAATGTCAAAAGGCTTACGGATAAAGTCATCCGCGCCAGAATCAAGTCCTTCAGCTAGACTAGAGTGGTCGTGAGCGGTTACTAGCAATATTGGGATATAAGGAAGCGCTCGATTTTCTCTGATGCGCCTAGTCACCTCATAGCCATCTATCCCTGGCATCATTACATCTAGTAAAATCAGATCAGGTGGGTTTTCTAAAACTTTTTCAATCGCTATTTTGCCATTCTCTACACAGCTAATATCGTATTCGTCTACGTCAGTTAATATAGATTCCAAGATAAAAAGGTTATCTGGAACATCATCAACAGCTAGAATTTTTACTGAGTTGGATAGCACAAACTTTCAAAAAGTATATTTATATATTAAGTAACCTGGTCGAACCCACAAGTCCGTATTTTTCTCTAGATGAAGTCTATCTCTAGCCGACTGTGCTTGTGGTCTAACCAGAGACGTAACCTGCGATAGCAGCTTGAAGAGTTCTGTATCCATCGCACAGTATTAGAAACGCTATATCAGCTGTGGGGATATCCGATAAGAGATATCGACCAGAAGCTATCGGCTAACAGTATCTATAGAAGCCGCGTCCACGCAGACTTCACGAGGGATTTTAACCCCAAAGGTAGAGCCTTTATTCACTCGGCTTTCTAATGTAATCTCACCGCACATCATCTTCACCAGCGAATAGGTGATAGCTAACCCCAACCCTGTGCCGGCATGGTGTCGATTTGTCTTTTGATCGCTTTGATGAAACGCTTCAAAGATATATGGCTGATCTACCTCGCTAATACCGCAGCCAGTATCAGAAATCGAAAGCAAGATATCTTCTCTCCCGTTCTTACAGCTGTGCTCTGCTGACAAAGATTCGACTAAAACAGTAATAGATCCTTTATGAGTGAACTTAATCGCGTTAGAAAGTAAGTTAATCAAAACTTGTCGTAGCCTAGTTGGATCATTCTTAACAGTCGGATTATCTAAGGTGATGCTCACTTTTAGATCAAGGTTTTTGGGTGTAGCAAGCGATCGCAGCTCTTCAACAGTCTCTTCGACCAGGCTGACAAGATCCATCTGACGGGGCTCTAACTCTAGCCTACCTGCCTCTATCTTTGAGAGTTCTAGAATGTCACTAATAAGTTCTAATAGGTGACGGCCATTAGAAAGAACCCGGCCCAGCATATCTTGCTGAGTCTTGTTGATGTCTCCTTTTTTCCCACCTAACAAAATTTGGGAGAAACCGATGATAGCATTAAGCGGTGTTCTCAGCTCGTGGGACATAGTCGCTAGAAACTCAGACTTTAGACGGGAGACCTCTTGCAATTGAAGATTTTGACGATAGATCTGCTGTTGCTTTCTTTCTAGCTCTCGGTTTATCTTTTCTAGCTGCTTGTTCTTTTCCGACAATCGCTGATTTGTTTGCTTAACTAGAATCTCGGCCTGATACATCCGTAAGGCGCTGCGAACAATCCGAGTCAGCGTCTCTGAAGAAAGTTTACTCTTAGGTAGATAGTCAGACGCACCCGCTTTCATCAGTTCCACTGCGGTCTGCTCGCTGCCCTGACCTGTCAATACCACCAAAGGCGTATCAATTCCTTCTTGACGCACCTTTCTAACAAAGGCTAGTCCATTTTGCCCAGGCAGGTGATAGTCTACAAATATGCAGTCGTACTTGGAGTCAAAGACTGTCTTCAAAGCTTCCTCCGCATTCACGGCCTCTTGAACAACTGTGTTCAAAGAGGTATCTTTCAGCGATCTTTGTAGGGCCATCCGATCGATTGCATCGTCGTCTACAACCAGAATACTTATAGGTTGGGTCAGTCTCTCAGGCATCGTTTTAATAGTATCCCCTGCTCTATATATCTTCACAGCTCAATGGTATGGATATAGTAGGGACAGTAATTGGGATCGTTGTAGGTTTAACGTAACTCAGTAGAACGCTAGCAGCTAGTATCTATAGAGTGAGGCACACACTGATTAAAGGTCTGCTGTTATCTTCCGAATAAAAATTTGATCAACCGTAACCTCAACGGAGGCTAGAAGTGCTAGAGTAAACCAACAGTGGTAATAGGCTGCTGTCTAGGACTGACTATTGGCTATTACAGCCTACCGGTTGAACCTTTGTTAACTGATACCTACCCGTTTTACTAAAAGTCTTACCAGTTAAAAACTGCGTAAAGACTGCGTATTAGAGTCATAGTATTCAAGAGTTCAGCGCTCAAACACATTAGTGTCTAAACAGCGTCTAAACGGCGGTATTCAAACAACTATGTCTGAACGACTGCTCGAACAAATTAGAGTCGAACAATCTAGAGCAGAGACACATCGGAATAGAGATACATCGAGAAAAGATATATCACTAAATAACCAAGATAACTGAGTGAAGTCTAGCATCTGTTTGATAAGAAATCTTATAAATAGAGTGCCTTTAAAGAATGATTGAAGATTTGTACTTAGTCTATCAAATGCATACTCGAAGAGAGGGCTATGCCTGCATAACCAGCTAGTCTTGTACATTTGCAATAAGTGAAACCTTCGAGGTATATCTTCTGAGGTATTTTTTTAGATAGGGTTAGATAGGGTAGGACATATGGGGAGATAAGTGGCCGAGAGCCCAGCGGCTAAAGCTATATGTTCTATCTGCTTATTATGTTCTAGTTACTATGTTCTAGCTACTATGGAATCTCGCAAAGTGTCCAGTAGCGATTGAGTGTAGTAATCAGTTCGAGAAAACTGCCAAACGTAACCGGCTTTACTAGATAGCCAGCAACGTTGAGATTATAGGCTTCTATCCGATCTTTCTCCTGGTTGGAGGTGGTCAAGACAATAACGGGAGTAGAGCGTAGAGCACGGTCTTTTCTAATCTTTTGCAGCAGCTCTAAGCCGCCCATTTTAGGCATATTGAGATCTAACAACACTAGACGACGAACGTTGGGCATGCTGACTTCTTCATGCTCACCCTTTAAGATAGCGAGCGCATCCACACCATTGCCAGCGACGTACAGCGGGTTAGCAATGTTTGCTCGCTTGAATGACCGTTGGACGTTCATCACGTCTACCGTATCGTCTTCTACTAATAGAATGTTGGTAGTGGCCATCTCTGGCATTTTACTCACCTAATAATTATCGCCTGATGTTCTAGAAACAGTATTTCATACGCAGACCGCTGATAACCGTATCAGAGTACGGAGGTTTTTCTCTATCTAAAGATAGATTGTCTGGAAAATAGTTCGTTCTATACAGAAGAATCTCAAACGACAATTAGGCTGTTTACGGAATCCAACTGTCTAAGCAGCAGTTCTCTATGCGAGTCTCTATGCGAGTGTTTCCTTTTCAAGGCTATCTACGTGGGGCTCCTTTGGCCAGGTAAATCGAAAAGTTGCGCCTGCGCCTTCTGCTGAGACGATACCAATACTTCCTCCTTCTGCCTTAACAGTTTTCTCAACCAGAGAAAGCCCAATGCCAGTACTTTCTAGATCATCGCGCGATCGCAGGGTTTGAAAGATGGTGAATATCCTATCGTGATAAGCAGGGTCAATGCCTGGGCCATCATCGGTTACAGAGAATTCGTAATAGTCGCCTCTATCAACCGCTGATATTCGCACCAAGCCATTAGACTTGTCATGATGCTTGATAGCGTTATTGACTAAGTTAGAAAATACCTGAAATAGCGGGACTTTTTTAGCTTTAATGACAGGCATCGGCGTGGCAACATCGATAGAGAATTGTGCTGGCGGAGAAATAGAGTCAATGACTTCTTCTAGCAGCAGAGCAATATCGATGATTTCGCTACTCTGGTGCGATCGCCCAATCCGCGAATATTCAAGCAGACCGTTAATGAAGCCTTCCATCCGCAACACTCGGCTCTTGAGAAGATCAAATTGTTCTTTGTTTTCCGCTGGCAGTTGATTACCTAGATCCTCTTCTATCCAACCGGCTAAGTTTACGATCGCACGTAAAGGCGCTTTTAGATCGTGAGAAGTAACGTAGGCAAACTGGTCAAGCTCGTTGTTGCGTTGCTCTAGCTGAGACATTGTGTTCTTCAGTCTCATATTGACAGTCATTAGATCGCTCTTCTGCCGTTTGAGCGCTGTTATTGCCTGTTTTCTTCGGGTGATATCCTGAATAGTTACGATGAAATAAACTGCGTCTTGACTGGTCTGGTCGTCTCTACTCATAGAGGCAGTAGATGTAGAGGCAGTAGATACGCGAAAGTTAGAGGTATGGAAGCTGGCCTCATAGGAAGATGAGACGGTTACATAGGCCCATAGCACATCGCCATTGCGAGTTAAATACCGCTTTTCATAGCTGACTTGAGATACCTTCTGATTCATCAGCTGTTCGTAAGTCCTTTGACTGACACCTAAATCTTCTGAATAGGTGATTGTTCTATAGTTCTTACCTAGCAGCTCAGACATCGAGTAACCCAGCATGTCGCACAGCCGCTGGTTTACCTGTATCCAATCCCCTTTTGGAGAAACCCTGCCCAAGCCTACAGCCGAGTGGTCAAATAGTATCTTTAGCTGAGCCGCTTGATCTGATTGAATAGCTTCAATCTCTCTACGCTTGGTCACATTATCAAAAGACACCCCTACGCAATTCTCGGCAAGCGGAAACGCTTTGACTGCAAAGATACTTGGTTTTACTTGATGGTCGCTGTAGACAACGTCTCCCAAATCAGCCATGATTTTGGTTTTGATGACACCGACATAGGTCTCTAAAATATCTGTATTCACCAAAGCTGGAAAAACGTCTAGAATCCGCCGTCCGATGATACCTGCTGCTGAGATACCAGTCAGTCGACTAGCTGCCGGGTTAGTTGCTACCAAGGTCAGACTTGTCGGATCTTCGACGTCACTAAGCTGCCATATATACAGACCTACCTGCATATTTTCGACTGCTTCTGCATAGAGCTGGGCGGTTGCTTTTGCTAGTTCTGCTCTAGCATGACCTTCTCTCTCAAGTTTCAGCAGCTCTAGATAGCGCTTTTGAGAATCTTCTAGCTCCTGGGTTCGGCGATCGACACGGGCTTCTAGCTCCGTGTTGAACTGTTGAACTTTTTGCTGAGCCAGCACCCGCTCAGTAACGTTGCGAGCGACTACGATAATTTCGCTGACCGCTGTGGAGGAGCTTTGGGTAGATGTCTGAAGTGCCCTCTCAGATGGCGAGGGCGCTGTTTGTCTAGATGTAGCCGACTGGTCTGTAGCCGACTGGTCTGTAGCCGACTGGTCCGTGGTGCGCTGATCTTCCCCAGCAGATATCGCCGGTAAGCTGCTAGGAATCCGATTGGTAAGCCTATACTCATCAAAGTCTTTTAGCTTATACAGCTTTCTTTGAATAGCTTCCATCCAAATGTAATGTCCTGCTCGGTGCCGGGCTCTAAAGACGAGAGAGAAGGTCTCTGACTGCTGATCTAGCTGAGCGATAGTTTTCTGAATATGGGCAGCATCTTCTGGATGAATGAAATCGTAACGGTTTTGACCAACGAGCTCATCGGGGTGGTAGCCTAATACTTCGTAGCAGGCAGGTGAGACATAGAGATACTGACCTGTGATAGTCTGGCGCGAGATGATATCGGTGGCATGGTCAGCTAGCAGCTTGTAGCGAGCGAGGTTGTCCGTGCGGTTAGTAATGTCATGGGCAACGCAATACATCAGCGCATCGGCGACTGAGATTGTCCATTCTAGCTGTCGCCATCCCCCCTCTTTGCAAGCGCAGCGATTGGTGAAGCGGATGGTAGTGGACTGATTAGCCAGTAGCTGAGAAATTTGAGATTGGCTGGCGGCTCGATCGGCAGAATGAACAAGATCTAGCAGTGGGCGACCCTGCATTTCTTCAGGTGTGTAGCCCAGGATCCGCTCAAAGGCTGTATTGACTGCTTGAAAGCGTCCGTCAATACTAACGATCCCCATTAAATCCGAGGTTAACTCGAAGAATTTTGCTAGCTCGACCATTGCCATACAGACCATCAACCTCATAAACGATATAGCTGACTCTTTACAAAAAATTTTGAACGGCAGCCAGGAGCCGCTCGGTGCGCTGTGATCTAGCAGCCGTAGTCGCTAGATAAGAACAGCGATATGAGTACGCCTTTAGACATAAGCAACTGCTAACGCGGTCGATAGCGAGTCTCTCCCATGATAGATGGAGTCTCTACCACCGACTGAGATGCTAGATGTAATATTCATAATGACATCCCCATAAGATCCGTGCCAACTGCTAAAGAAAATACGGGTATAGATACGCGCAAGATACAAAGGCGAGAAATAATGACAGATGAGATTAGCGTCGCACTAGTGGAAGACCATGACTTGACGCGAATGGGATTAAGAGCCGCTTTTCGGCAGGCAGGACTGCGGTTCTTGGGCGAAGCAGACAGTGGCAAAAAAGGATTGAGCTTGATTGCTGAAATGAGACCTGATGTTGCAGTCGTGGACGTGGGTCTTCCTGATATCGATGGCATTGAGATGATACAGCGTCTCAAGAAGGAAAATCCTGATGTCAACACAAAGATATTAATGCTGACGATGCATGATAGCGAGAAGGCTGTGCTGGCCGCGTTTGCTGCTGGAGCAGATTCCTACTGCACCAAAGAAATTGACACAGGCGACTTAATTTCAGCTATTAAGGAAACGCAGTCCGGGAACTCATGGATTGATCCAACCATTGCTAGTCTAGTGCTTTCCCAGGTCAAGCCAGCTACGGCAGTAGGTGAAAGCTTTAATACCAAGACAGTAGAGATCCGTGCGGTCGACCCAGAATACGAGCAGATCATTGAGGCATACCCGCTTACCGAGCGTGAATTAGAAATCCTAGAGTGTATCGTATCGGGCTGTAGTAACGCGCAAATTGCTGAAAAGCTGTTTGTAACTGTAGGTACGGTCAAGACTCATGTTCGCAATATTTTAAACAAGCTAGGAGCGAGCGATCGCACCCAGGCTGCCGTTAGAGCGTTGCGTGCTGGCCTAATTAGCTAGACCTCACTTTATTTAGTAGCTGCGGCGGTATCGGCACTAGATACGTTAGGAAAGACATTTCATCGAGATGACACTTTGCGGTATGTAGCGCTTCGCTGATGTATTCTTGACCAGCTCTATCCATAGACAGTAGGGCAATAGAAAATGAATGTGGTTAACTACGCCATCAACGGTAAAGAGGATTGCGCGCAGTAGCTTATGAACCCTTCTATTCTTTGGTCTCTTCTAAAGCAAACGGTGGCGGAATGGCAGCGAGATAAAGTATCTAGGTTAGCTGCAGCGCTAGCCTACTACACAACGTTTGCTTTGGCCCCAATCTTGATTATTGCCATTGCGATCGCTAGCTTTTTGTTCGAGCAAAGTACGGTGCAATCTCGCATTCTAGAACAGATACAGTCGCTGCTAGGCGCGAATGCAGCTGGCGTAATCGAAGAAATGCTAACTAGTCGCTCGACCAACGATGGTGGGTTTTGGGCGACAATTGTTAGCGTAGGACTGCTAATAATAGGTGCTTCTGGCCTGTTTATTCAGTTGCAAGATGCGTTGAATACAGTGTGGAACGTTGTCGCTAAAAAGGACGAAGGAATTTGGGGATTGGTACGTGATCGCCTACTTTCGTTCGGCATAGTTCTAGCTATTGGCTTTTTGTTACTGGTCTCTTTGGTAGTTAGCGCAGGGCTATCGGCAGTCAGCGGTATGTTCAGCAGCTTGCTGCCCGGCTGGGATATTGCCTGGCAAATATTGAATGCCGCACTTTCTTTTGGGATCATTACGCTGCTGTTTGGCATGATCTACAAAGTGCTGCCCGATGTCAAAATTGCTTGGGGAGATGTCTGGACGGGCGCAGCGATTACGGCTTTACTCTTTACTATTGGAAAAGCGTTGATCGGTCTGTATATAGGTAATAGCAGCGTTGCTTCAGCCTATGGCGCTGCTGGGTCATTTGTAGTGCTGTTGCTCTGGATCTATTATTCCTCGCAGATACTGCTGTTTGGAGCTGAATTCACCCAAGTCTATGCCAATCGGTTTGGCTCTAACATTAGACCTGATAGTCACGCCGAGTTTGCCGCTGATGCAACAGGGAAAGAAAAGGGGAAAGCTACCGCCGATGATGAGTCAAAGCTACCACGGAACAGATCAGAATATAGGGCGATGAGACGTGGAAGAGAGATTAGACAGGGCGTCAGGGCACATGGAGCTAGGGTTAGATTTAGAAAGCGACAAAGCGAAGCGAATTAGAAGCTTTGTTTTTGGTCCGCTAGGTTTACCCGTATCGTTGAGATGTCATGCTCTTATGCCTTGTCTCCGTTTCTATGCCTAAAGGGTGAACCAGGTAATACCTATTTATTAACTTATTGTATTGCCTTACTTCTCATGAGAGAGGAAGAGTGTCTATAAAAAGGCGTTAATAGTTTAGTTCTGACAAAAAAGAAAAGGAGAAATTATGAGCTTTAGCGAGAGCCTTTTGCTAGCTAAAGATATCTGGCCGAAGGATATTTTTCATACGGTCAATTTTTTAGCCCAAACGTCCCCCGACGCTGTGGCCATACCCGTACCTGTAGAGGTACCTGCTGCACCTGTAATTGCAGGTCCACAATTTTTTATCGCTCTGCTGTCGGGCGTGATTCTAGCTTTCGGCTTTCAACTGCTGCTAACAAACCTTTCGATGGCTGCAGGGGTTTCCTATGTTGCACACTCTAGCAACTCTAGTAGCTCTAACGATTCTGGTAGCTCCAGTAGCTCTGGCGGTTCTGGGATTAAAAAAATTGGCATTGCCTTTGGTGCTTGGACACTGATTACGGTCTGCATCGCCCTGTTTTTTGCCTGCTGGCTGGCAATTAGTCTGACAGCCTACATTAATCCGCTGCTAGGTGCGATCACTGGCCTGGTGATTTGGGCGACTTATTTTACGCTACTGCTGTGGTTTAGCTCTACGGCGGTGGGGTCTTTGGTAGGCTCGATGGTCAAGTCTGCTACCAGCGGCTTTGGCACAATTATGGGTACGGCAACGGCGGCGCTGGGCGCTAAGTCGGCTAGTAACCAGGTTGTTCAGACTGCTGAGGCAGCAGCGGCAGCGATTCGTCGTGAGCTTGCAACTGGCCTAGACATTTCCGGTATTCAAGATACGCTACAAGACTATCTGTCTACGCTAAAGTCGGCTGAAGTTGACGTTAGCTCAGTGGAGCAAGAGTTTGAGCGATTGATCAAAGAGGCAGGGCTCTCGGGCATTGACCGCGATTCTTTGCCAACAGTCAACAAGAAAACGTTTGTCGATTTACTGAGCGATCGCACAGACCTTTCTAGAGAAGAAGCCAATCGCACTGCCGATCGCCTCTATCGTATTTGGCAAAAAAACACAGACAGCACTGAAGGTCTAAACGACCTTGTGAAAGTTGTCGCTACAGCAACGGGTGGTCAGCTAGCTTCAAAAGGTCTTGGCAAAGAGCTCAGCGCGCTAGTTAGTGAATTGCGTCAGCAAAACAAGAACAGTCAAGACAGTTCTGATCAAAAGCAAGACAGCGGCTCCTCTGCGATGCCCCACGTCATGTCTATGGGCATGAGCATGCTATCTAGCACCATCCTAGGAAAATCAGATCTTTCTGATATGGATGCCAGTAAGCTCATCAGCGAGATTAAAGCGGCAAAAGATAGAGTGTCTAGTGGGGGGAGTCTTCTACCTGCGCCTACGAAAGAAGCGTTACCTTTCTACGACACGTTAGTTCAAGCAGATGTCGAGAATTACATTCAGCACGCTTATATCGGTGAGCTGAAGTCACCTGAGCTAAATGAGTCTTTTCGCAACGTCATCTACGATGCAGAAGCGGAGCCTGCTGAAGTAAGAAAGCAGCTATCTAACTTAGGTCGCGATCTATTTTCTAAATGTCTGCAAGAACGTGGTCTGTTGACCCAAGGCGAGATCAGAGACATTGCGACTCGCATGGAGATAATCCGCCAAGCAGTTATCAAAGAAATTACAGCAGCTGAGGTAGCTGCGGCAGAGCAAAACTTTAGGCAGTACGTTGAGACTTTCTTCAAGTACACCCCGGCCAGTGAACTCACTTCTGAGATGGGCGACGAAGCCTTTCGCTCCATCATTGAATCTGAGAACCTAGACGCAGCGCACCTGCGCGAGACCCTCTCTCAATTCAACGCCGAATACTTCCGCCAGTTTTTAGTGACTAGGGATGATGTTCCTGCCCACGAACTTTCTGAGCACTATGAAAAGCTGCTAGAAAAGGTGATCGCCGACGCAGAAGGCGTAGATAAAGCTGCCAAGGTTCGCCTACAGCAGCAGCAGCAGTCGCTAGAAGACTATCTGCGTAACACTGGCAAAGACGAACTTAACCCTGACGGTATTAAGCGAGATATTCAGACCCTACTGAATGAGCCCAACGAAGGCGTTCGCCGCGTCCGCAGCCGCCTATCTAGCATGAATAGAGACACACTAGTCGCTCTGCTCAAACAGCGCCCTGAGTTCGCAGAAGATGAGATCGACTATGTACTTGATACAGTTGAATCCGCTTGGCGCTCAGTTGTAAACGCACCGCAAAAGCTAAACGCTAAGTCGCAGCAGCAGTCGGATGAAGCAGATAACGCGATCACGACCTACCTACGCAATACAGGCAAGCCAGAGCTAAGCCCTGAGGGCATCAAGCGCGATCTGCAGAAGCTGATGAACCATCCTAAAGCTGGTGCGCGTGCTATTCGCTATCGCCTCTCTAAGATGGATCGCGATACCCTAGTGCAGCTATTAAACCAGCGAGATGACTTGAGTGAGCAAGAGATCAATCAAACTATTGATAGCTTGTTAAACAACATCCAGAATATTATCAAGTCGCCTCGTCGTCTAGCTCGCCGGACACAGGGTGGTGCTAAATCTAAAGCCCTCTCTTTCCAAGGTGCATTAGAAGACTACTTGACGAATACAAACAAAGACGAGCTACATCCAGAAGGCATCAAGCGCGATCTGAAGCTACTGCTGAATGATCCTAAGTTAGGTGCTAGCAAACTAGGCGATCGCATCAATCAAATGGATGATTCGACCATGGTGGCACTGCTAGCGCAAAGGCCCGATATGACCCAGGCCGAAGCCGAAGCTGCTGTCGGACGGATCGTCAAGGTTCGCCATCAGATCAAAGATCAAATTCGCAGCGTTCAAAGCGCTATACAGTCTACGATTGACAGCATCTTTGCTCGCATCCGTACGTTCCTGCAGTCTCTAGATCGCCCAGAGTTAGACTACTACAGCATCAAGCGAGACGTACGGGCAATCATGGACGATCCGCAGTCTGGATTCGACGTGGTGCGAGGCCGTCTCTCTCAGTTCGATCGCGATACGCTAGTAGCGCTAGTCAGTGCTAACAACCGTGTGTCGAAGTCAGATGCTAATCGAGTAATCGACCAAATTGAATCTACTAGAGACGGTGTCTTGAGAAAGGCAGAAGAAATTGAACGTCAATTCGAGAGTCGGATCAACAGCATCAAAGCTCAGACTCAGCAGCAGATGGAAGATACTAAAGCAGCGGCAGAAGCCGCCGCGTGGTGGCTATTTGGCACAGCGCTACTGTCAGCGATTGTGGCTGCCCTAGGTGGATTTCTCGCAGTTGCTTAAACCATAGGCTTATTTGCTATTGTCTAGCCGCCATCGTCTAGTTATTAGAGCGCCCGTTTGCTGATGTCTTTGATGTTCAGTAAGCGGGCACTTTCTATCTCCCCTGTCACTTCCACCGCTACCACCATGGATCCAAAAATAATCTTGTATATCACCTTTGGTCTTTCTCTTTTGGGGTTGACATGGTTGCCTAACTTGAAAGGTGCGCGTTTTATCAGTGTGCCACTGCTCTATTTTTTTCTAGCGGCGCTATTGTTCAGTCAGGTCGCGAACTTACCGCTACTCGATCCGATTGGAGATAAAACTCACGCTGTAATTACGGAATATATTACTGAGCTGATTGTTATTATTTCCCTGGCAGGGGCAGGGTTAGCAATTGATCGTAAGTTTCGGCTATCTACCTGGCAATCGGCTTTGCGGCTGCTGTGTGTCTCAATGCCTATCTGTATTGCAGGTGCGGCCTTTCTAGGTCATTGGATCTTTGGACTATCGCTAGCAGATGCCATTTTGCTAGGTGCTTGTTTGGCACCGACTGACCCGGTTATGGCCCATAGCGTACAGGTAGGCCCGCCGAACAAAGGCGGTGAAGATCCCGCTAGATTTAGTCTAACGGCAGAGGCTGGGCTCAACGACGGCCTAGCCTTTCCTTTTGTCTATCTGGCATTAGGCACAGCCGAGCACCAAGGAAAATTAGGTGGCTGGCTATTGAACTGGACTGCGTACGACCTTATCTATCGAGTGGCGATGGGTACGGCTGTAGGGATAGTTGTGGGTTTAGTACTGTCGCACTATGCCTTTCGTGTCTCGGACGAAACTGTACGCGAAGAAACGAGGGAAGGTCTGTTTGTCGTCTCTGCTATTTTCCTATCTTATGGATTAGCAGAAGCCGTTAGTGGCTACGGTTTTCTGGCGGTCTTTGCAGCGGCGGTCGCCTCTCGGCAGAATGTGGAAAGATTTCATGAGTACCATTCCAAGCCCTATCAGTTTGCGACCCAGCTAGAGCGAATTTTTGCTGGGCTGTTGTTGCTGGCACTAGGGGGGTTTGTTGCAACCGCTGATCTAGAACTGCTTACTTGGTCAAACTTTTTGTTTGCTGGACTGTTTATGCTGGTGGTGAGACCTTTGTCAGGGCGGCTTTCTCTGCTAGGTTTAAAGCTATCTAATCTAGAGAGGAATGCGATCGCATTCCTAGGTATTCGAGGCTTCGGCTCTTTCTATTATCTAGCCTACGCTCAGAATAATGGTAGCTTCGACAATATCGCTATGTTGTGGAGCATCGTGACGTTGACAGTAATACTATCTTTCTTCTTGCACGACAATACAGCGACGATTGCTATGAGAAAAATCGATCGGCAAGGACATCAGAATAAAGAAGAACACGAAGACAAACAGAAAGATCCTGAACAAAGTCGGCTACTTCTAAAAACAAATAAAAAACGACTATCTAGCAGACATAATCTATAGACCCGGTTATATCTAATGGCGGCTTCTCAGCGCTCTTCAGACCAGCTTTCCCCTATCAATTTATATAAAAATGCGGAAAAGTCTGCAAGAATTGCGGGTCTTCGCTACGTCAGCGATCAGCAGCCAGGCATTCGCCGTCAGCGCTGGGGCCGAGGCTTCAGCTATATCGATATCGACGGTACTCGTATTCAAGAACCTAAGCAAAAAACGTATTTCAAGCAGCTAGCCATTCCACCGAGCTGGGAGAATGTTTGGATCTGCTGCGACCAGAATGGTCATTTGCTAGTTACTGGTCGAGATTTGAAAGGCCGCAAGCAATATCGATACCATCCAGAATGGATTTCGCTGCGAGAACAGCTTAAGTTTGACCGGCTGATTCCCTTTACAGAAGCTCTCCCTGTATTAAGAAAAACAGTTCAATCCGAGATTGAGCAAGCAGTTAGCACTATTCAAAACGCTAAACAAAAAGATCGGACGAAATCTATGCTCGACAAGTCGACAGTTATCGCTGCAACTGTCCAGCTATTAGACAGTACATTTATTCGTATAGGAAATACGCAGTATGCTCAAGCCAACAAATCCTACGGACTGACTACGCTCAAGAACAAACACGTTGATATTTCTAGTGCCGATATTGATTTGCACTACATCGGCAAAAGCGGCGTTTCAAGAGAGATCCATTTGCAAGATGCGACGTTAGCCAAGCTAGTTAAACGCTGTGCGGAAATTCCAGGGCAGACACTGTTTCAATATTTTGATGAGGAAAGCCATAAGCAGTCTGTAGATTCTGGCGACATCAATGAGTATTTGCAGATTGTGATGAATGGCCCTTTTAGTGCAAAAGATTTTAGAACTTGGGGTGGAACCGTAGCAGCAACAACGGCGCTGTTAGAAAAAGAGCGAGCGAGGAACAAAGAGACAGATAAGCAGACATCAGTCAAATCAAAGAAGAATAGAATAGCTTCAGATATCGTAGAAGCGGTTAAGGTAGCAGCAAAACAACTAGGTAACCGGCCTGCGACCTGTCGCAAGTACTACATTCATCCCGCTATATTCAAGACCTATGAGGCAAAAGGACTAGCCCAAGCAATCGACCGCTATCCGATTGAAGAAGACAGTCTAGCCAGTTTTCTAGACATAGAAGAAAGAAATACCCTATCTGTCTTAAGAGCGAATCAGCTGTAAAAGAATCTATCTTTTGTCATGCTCAATTAGCGCTTGCTTGCAACCGTTGACGGATAAACATATGGTCATGGTCACTTAGCATGAATGGTATAGCAGTTTACAGCTTCGATTTAGCCTAGTCTCCATAGCTTAGGAACGCTGATTGAAACTGTCAAAGTAGCTAACTCAAGCAAATTATAGAGGATACACCCATGTCTACTTCTGAGAAAGGTAAAGATCTAGATACTAGCGATAAGCAGACTCCGCTAGAAGGCAAAACACGTACCACAGGCCAAGGCTCTAATACTGAAACTCGCGATGGCGCACAACCGGAAGCACCTGGGAACGATGGTACTGTTCCTGGCAGTCCTAACCAAGGGACTGAAGCTCGCTAAAGGACTAGCGATCACACCTTTCTAGTCCAAAGTAATTGGATGGCAGATGGTCAGCATTTGCCATCCAACTTTGTATCTTTATATGTTTTAAGCTTTGCCGGTTTTAAGCTATGTGAATGCTAAATGATCTTGATCACGAGTATACAATTTCTTTAAGTATGCGATCGATCTCTACAGGTGCCTACAAGTACATAGACACACATACTGACCATGCAAATCGAAGGTAATCACCAGTGAAATTTGGCAGTTTAGTTGGACTCGTCGCCCTGCTGTTGGGCCTCTATTTGCTGTGGTCGATTCGCTTGGTAGTGCTGCTAGCCTTCACCGCTATCACGTTGGCGACCGTACTAAATAGAGTTGTTAGATCACTTGTTGGCAAACGGCTGAAGAGGAACTTCGCAATTGTATTAACGCTTGTTGCTTTAACCTTTGTTCTAATTGCTATTTTTGCTGTGGTTGCGCCTCCTTTTGCTAACCAGGTCAATCAGTGGCTAGATCAAGCTCCGCTTGAAGTGGCGCAGATTAGCCTTTGGCTAAATAGAATCGACGATCGCATTCCTATCGAACTCGCCGAACAGTTGCAAAAGCTGGATACATTTATCCAAGATATCCCTTTAATTGCTAGAAGCGTATTCAACAACGCCTTTCTCCTCTTTAGAGGGACGTTGGCTGTTCTATTTAACGTGCTGCTGGTGCTGGTGATTACCATCATGCTTTTGGTAAATCCAAAAGCCTACCGCAATGCGTTTGTCTTGTTATTTCCCCAATTCTATCGCTACCGAATTGTCGAGATACTAGACCACTGCGAGCGGTCTCTGGTGGGATGGGGAACAGGCATCTTGTTCAACATCGTGGTGATTACGATTCTAAGTTTTTCTGGCTTGGCTATTATCGGTGTCCCCTTGCCGATCGGTAATGCTTTTCTAGCTGGACTGCTGACTTTTATTCCAAACATAGGTCCAGTACTTAGTGTAATTCCACCTGCTATTCTCGGTCTGTTAGAAGCCCCTTGGAAGGGAGCCGCTGTAGTTGCGCTGTATATAATCATTCAACAGGTTGAGAGCAACTTTTTGACACCAATGGTGATGAAGCGACAGGTTTCTCTATTGCCTGTGATCGCACTTACCTCTCAGCTAGTCTGCGGTGTTCTCTTCGGCTTTCTAGGACTGTTTCTAGCTCTACCGCTGACAGTCATTGGTCAGGTGTGGCTACAAGAGCTAGTGGTCAAAGACATCATGAATAACTGGAAGCGGAAAACACCGATTGGCAGAAGGATTGCAACAGCTCAAAAGCCTTCGATCCCAACGGAGTAGGTCGCCTTCGATCAGCTTTTCTCTTAATCGTTAGCCGCTGATGCCAAAGCTAACACCGCGTTCTGGCCCCCAAATCCAAAGCTGAAGCACAAAAGATTTCGTAGCACTGTCGGCTGTCCACTTTGAACAAAATCTAGGTCAAAAGCTGCCTGACTTAGCCCTACGCATGGGATAGCTTCTTGCCGCCATAAGCTAACTAGTCCTAGCACCGTAATTACTGCGCCAGAAGCGCCCAAAGTATGACCTGTCGCTCCTTTGCTCGACATCACTGGCAACGGCTTGCTATTTCTTTTTGCCATCAGGTTTTGAATTAACGCCGCCTCCATCCGATCGTTTTGCACTGTGCTTGTCCCATGCGTATGCACTGCATCAATTTCTTCTGGCCAGAGCTGACTTTGCTCTAGGCACCGCTGTACCGCGCGCTTTCCCATTTCATAGCTTGGATCAAACGAGCTGATGTGATGGCTGTCGTTCGTCATGCCAGCGCCCAGCACCTTGCCGTAGATTCGCGCCCCTCGCGCTGCTGCTACGTCGGCTGATTCCAACACCATTAGTGCCCCGCCTTCTCCTAGTACAAACCCCTCACGCGCTGTGTCAAAAGGATAACAGCCTGTTGGCGCTAGCGCCCCCATCTTGCGAAACCCTGCAACCGTTAGCGGCGTAATAGGGGCTTCGACAGCGCCAGCAACTACCCGCTGACACTGTCCGCTACGAATTAGATTTGCCGCCTGTGCCACAGCCCATATCCCTGTCGCACAAGCTGCCATCGGCGCTAGTAGCGGTCCGGTTGCGCCAATGGCGTTAGCCGCGTTTAGAGCAGGGCTGTGTGCCAAAGCCTCTAGCCAGTTTCCGGCTAGCTGCCCTGGAAACTCTCGCTGATAAGCAGCCATCAGCTCCAACACCTGTAGAGAGCTGCGGCTAGAGCCAATGACCACACCGCAATCTTTCGAGACTGATTCTGAGGCTGATTCTAAGGTTGATTCCGAGCGCGATCGCCAAACTTCCTCAGTGGCCAATCCAGCATCATGCCAGGCTTGCTGAGCCAACTGTCGTACCATCTTTGTCAAGGATGCGGGCCTTTTTCCTATCATGGCCAACGGCCCAGGTGCTAGATCAACAAAAGGCTGGCGAAGCGCGATCGCACTTTCACCAGCCATGAGTCTTGTCCAATTTTCTGATGCTGAATTACCTAGCGCCGTCGTTAAACTAATGCCAGTCACCACAACTTCTTTAGCGGTAGCCACTCACGCTCAATCCCAACTAAGCTCTACTGTTCTAGCTGGCGCTACTGGGCTGCTGTCTCTGGCAACACCAAATTCTCTGCTCCAGAGGTGATGCGTACAGAGCTAATGACATCGCCAACTTGAATGTCATCGACCAGATCCATGCCATCGGTGACATAGCCAAACACCGCGTAGCTACCATCTAGAAAAGCTACATCGGCCAGCGTGATATAAAACTGCGCTGAGGCTGTGTTTACGCGTGAACGAGCCATAGCGATCGCACCTCGTTTGTGGTCTAGCACAGGAGATGCTTCAACCTGCGCCTCTGGGAGCGTTTGGCCGTACACGATCTCATCCGAGTCAGCAGGCAAAATCTCTAGCGGAATCGTCCGCTCTTGACCTGTGGCTGGATCGATATAGCCGCCTGTCCCTAGCCGACTAGTCGGTACATTAGGATCAACGCTTTGGGGATCGCCACCTTGAACCACAAAAGGTTGAGGCGATTGGACTACCCGATGGAATACAGTGCCGTCGTATACACCTTTTTCGGCTAGATCAACAAAATTGCCCGCCGTGATCGGAGCTTTCTCACCATCTAGCTCTACTGTGATCGTGCGGCTGCCAACTTGAATCTCTGCTGTCGCTTTACCGTTCAGCACAGGCAGTCCTTCTATCAGATCATCTGTAGTTACTGCTAGCTCAGCAGCTACGACCGGGACCTCTTGAGCAGCTTCTTGAGCGGTAGGCTCTTCCGCTACCGGAGCTTCTGTGGTCGGTGTTGTGCAGCTAACGATTAGCAGTGCGATCACTACTAGCACAGACCATCTGCTAGCGAATCCAAATTTCAATTTCATTTGATACATGCTCCCAAAAAAACCCGCTTCTGTACTCTTCCCTTTTTCTATCCAGTCCAACTGTCCTAGAGATCTATTTACAAAGTCTCCCCTGAAGAAATCTACCACTAGGCGCTCCCAACAAAAGCGCAGTCATCTTGTCATAAGCTGTTACTAGGTTCAAGCCGCTAAAGCGCTCAATATCCAGAACGCTTATGATTCAAGCGCTATCATTTCCCCAGCTAAAGACATACTGACCCAGGCAGACGGAACGAGAAATAGAGAGAATCAATCCCTTATAGACCTTCTAAAGGCACCTGCAAAAAGCGTGCTAGTTCGGCACCTTGGTTCTCTAAATCTGAGAGCGAAATCGGCTGACCCACTCGGGTGATCGGAATATCACCTTTGCCTTTTATTTTTAGATATAGCGCTCGTTTGGGGCTCAACCCTTCCTGTATATCAGCGCGTACCGCTAGGACATCCTTTAGCGGATAGCGCAAGTCAATCTGGCGGTTCTTTCCTGGAAAGCCATATCGAAAAATCCGGGCCTCACCGATCTGTTTATCAAACTCGTTGTAGCCACCACCTACGTCCCAAGCGACGATCAAACATAGATACAGGCATAGCAACAGCGCCGCTATGCCATAGAAACCCATCGCAATTCCTTGAGGAATAAACACTAGCTGGGCTGGCAAGTCAGAAAACGGCAGCAAGTTAGTGTGCAAATAGCTAGAGACGCCCGACAGAAAAAAGCCAACCCCTCCAATCGCTGTAACACCCGCCCAAAAATAGTTGCTAGGTCTACGCGATCCCAAAATTTCCTTACGTAAAACAGGCTCTCCGACCGAGCGATCTTTGGACGAGGCTTTATTTGGATTCGCAGAATCAGTAGGGCTTTTAGAAACAGTCATATCAAAAGGGCCAATCGAACGAGGTGGTTACACAGTCATGAGCCGGACTTGTTAAATAATATCGGTTTAGCCGAGCTTGTGTTGATGAGTGCGCCCGTAAAAATATTCGCAAGAAAGAAATTTACCAAACATTAAGAATTCAATTCTTCCAGCGGTTGAGATGCACAGGCATAGGGTCGCCTAAGAGAAATGGCTTTTCTTTAAGGGTTCAAGGGCTTAACCAGGATTAAATAATCGTCCCAACAAGGACATGATCGCACTAAAAACTTCTCCTGATACTGATTGTTTTTGTCTAAAAGCGGCCTAGGAGAAACTGAGAATTAACATTGCGGATTGTAAAAGTTTGGATCATTCCTTATGATAAGTACATGCCAAAATCCTTTGGGGTGGTGAACTTTAGCCACCTAGACATAGATTGACTGGGAGAATCCATCCATGGATGATCTGCTGGCTCAGTCTGTTGGTATCCAGCGCGTTTTGAGTATGCGATCGCCTATTCAACGTGCTTTTGTCCTGTGCTCTCAAGCTTAGGAGCTACCTTAGGTAGGGTGGTCTCGCAAAAGTTACAGAGCAAAGGACTTAATGCCATATTAAGAGCCATATTGAGAGGATTGATTAAATGACCATAGCAATGGGCCAAGCGCCCGCAGCCAGGGGGCGGTTTGACGTCCTCGACGACTGGCTAAAGCGCGACCGATTCGTTTTTGTAGGCTGGTCCGGTTTGCTTCTGTTCCCCTGCGCCTTCATGGCCATCGGCGGATGGATGACCGGTACCACCTTCGTCA
>NZ_JADEXO010000198.1:2500-5503 GCF_015207105.1 cf. Phormidesmis sp. LEGE 11477 | reverse complement strand
GTAGCACCTAGACAGAAGAATAATTTAGAGAAGTTTAATTAACGAGACCCTCGTTAATGATTAAATTGCTTATGAGGATAGCATAGCTATTGTCATGAAGCAAAAGGATAGCCAGAAGGTTATCTGAGTACAAGACAAACGGGTAATGACTAGTTAGCGATAGAGTTAATCAGTTGTTATCACCTAAAATGGAGAGTTTGATCCTGGCTCAGGATGAACGCTGGCGGCGTGCTTAACACATGCAAGTCGAACGAGCTTTTTCGGAAGTTAGTGGCGGACGGGTGAGTAACGCGTGAGGATCTGCCTACAGGATGGGGACAACATTAGGAAACTGATGCTAACACCCAATGTGCCGAGAGGTGAAATATTAATAGCCTGTAGATGAGCTCGCGTCTGATTAGCTAGTTGGTGGGGTAAGAGCTTACCAAGGCGACGATCAGTAGCTGGTCTGAGAGGACGATCAGCCACACTGGGACTGAGACACGGCCCAGACTCCTACGGGAGGCAGCAGTGGGGAATTTTCCGCAATGGGCGCAAGCCTGACGGAGCAACGCCGCGTGAGGGAGGAAGGCCTGTGGGTTGTAAACCTCTTTTCTCAAGGAAGAATTTTTGACGGTACTTGAGGAATCAGCATCGGCTAACTCCGTGCCAGCAGCCGCGGTAAGACGGAGGATGCAAGCGTTATCCGGAATTATTGGGCGTAAAGCGTCCGTAGGCGGTTGTAAAAGTCCGTTGTTAAAGCCCACAGCTCAACTGTGGATGGGCAATGGAAACTATATAACTAGAGAGTGGTAGGGGTAGAGGGAATTCCTAGTGTAGCGGTGAAATGCGTAGATATTAGGAAGAACACCAGTGGCGAAGGCGCTCTACTGGGCCATTACTGACGCTGATGGACGAAAGCTAGGGGAGCGAAAGGGATTAGATACCCCTGTAGTCCTAGCTGTAAACGATGGACACTAGGTGTTGCGCGTATCGACCCGTGCAGTATCGAAGCAAACGCGTTAAGTGTCCCGCCTGGGGAGTACGCACGCAAGTGTGAAACTCAAAGGAATTGACGGGGGCCCGCACAAGCGGTGGAGTATGTGGTTTAATTCGATGCAACGCGAAGAACCTTACCAGGGATTGACATCCTCGGAATCCTTTTGAAAGAGAGGAGTGCCTTCGGGAGCCGAGAGACAGGTGGTGCATGGCTGTCGTCAGCTCGTGTCGTGAGATGTTGGGTTAAGTCCCGCAACGAGCGCAACCCTCGTCCTTAGTTGCCATCATTAAGTTGGGCACTTTAAGGAGACTGCCGGTGACAAACCGGAGGAAGGTGGGGATGACGTCAAGTCATCATGCCCCTTACATCCTGGGCTACACACGTACTACAATGCGACGGACAAAGGGCAGCCAACTAGCGATAGTGAGCTAATCCCATAAACCGTTGCTCAGTTCAGATTGCAGGCTGCAACTCGCCTGCATGAAGGCGGAATCGCTAGTAATCGCAGGTCAGCATACTGCGGTGAATACGTTCCCGGGCCTTGTACACACCGCCCGTCACACCATGGAAGTTGGCCACGCCCGAAGTCGTTACCCCAACCGTTTTGCGGAGGGGGACGCCGAAGGCAGGGCTGATGACTGGGGTGAAGTCGTAACAAGGTAGCCGTACCGGAAGGTGTGGCTGGATCACCTCCTTAGAGGGAGACCTACTAAACAACAGTTTGAAAGCGATTTGCGAATAGAGCGTTGTTGTAGTCACCTAAGGTCGTTGAGGGTTGAGTTAGTTAGAGCAGTTTCGACTGCAGGTTCTCTAGATTATTCGGGTGTTACGAAGCAGTTCAAGCACCGAAAGGAGAGGGCTATTAGCTCAGGTGGTTAGAGCGCACCCCTGATAAGGGTGAGGTCCCTGGTTCGAGTCCAGGATGGCCCACTTTCAAGAACAAAATTGGGGGGTATAGCTCAGCTGGTAGAGCGCCTGCTTTGCAAGCAGGATGTCAGCGGTTCGAGTCCGCTTACCTCCACCAAAGCGACGCAATTAAGCTAAAGAAGATATCGAGACAAAAAAATCAGCATCTAGTAATGCCTCGAAGCGAGTGACATTATAGAGTGCTGGTCTTTCGAGACTAGTAAGAACCTTGACAACTGCATAGAAAACTATAAGAAAGCAAAGGTAGTTCGAGTGTCTAGCAGACATTTGAAAGAAACAAAAAGCCCAAACTTTTATAGCAAGTAGATTGAGCGCGACCTAGCGAAGAGCGAAAGCAACTAGCAAGGTAGTGAACTGAGATACGAGCGATAGGAGGATGTAAGCGAAAAGATCTTTTATATCCAAAGAAGGTCAAGCTACAAAGGGCTCACGGTGGATACCTAGGCACACAGAGGCGAAGAAGGACGTGGTTACCGACGATACGCTTTGGGGAGCCGGAAGCAGGCAGTGATCCAGAGATTTCCGAATGGGGCAACCCGATAAACACCTTACTGAATCTATAGGTAAGGATGAGCGAACGCAGTGAACTGAAACATCTAAGTAGCTGTAGGAAGAGAAAGAAAACTCGATTCCCATAGTAGCGGCGAGCGAAGTGGGAAGAGCCCAAACCATTGGTTTTTACTGATGGGGTTGTGGGAGCGCGATAAGGAATCTAGCGAGTAGACGAATCACTTGAGAGGTGAACCAAAGAGGGTGAGAGTCCCGTAGTCGAAACTTTAAGGATACTAGCGTTATCCCGAGTAGGCCGGAACACGAGAAATTCCGGTTGAATCCACGAGGACCACCTCGTAAGGCTAAATACTCCTGTGTGACCGATAGTGAAGAGTACCGCGAGGGAAAGGTGAAAAGAACCCCGGAAGGGGAGTGAAATAGAACATGAAACCGTGAGCTTACAAGCAATTAGAGCACGATTAAACGTGTGATAGTGTGCCTGTTGAAGAATGAGCCGGCGACTTATAGGGTCTGGCAGGTTAAGGAGAAGATATCCGAAGCCAAAGGGAAACCGAGTCTTAATAGGGCGATAGTCAGATTTTATA
>NZ_JADEXO010000058.1 GCF_015207105.1 cf. Phormidesmis sp. LEGE 11477 | reverse complement strand
CGAGAGCTCTCCAAAGAAAGGGTGTTTACGTTGAATGTGACTCGCCGAAAGAAGAGGAAGAAGCCAACATTGTCAACGGGTTAAACTTAGTGTCGTACAGTAGGGCATAACCTCTCGTCGCGCGACACCTCCCCCAAACCCCCCGAAGAAGAGACTTCAGGTGAGAAAGGTATGGGGGTCGCTCTGTGCTTTCTTTGATTGCGATGGCCAAACTGACTTGCCGTAGGCTGAGCGGAGTCGAAGCCGCCTTTAAAAATCTAGGTTGTCTGGGGTGCGGGGGAAGGGGATGACGTCGCGGATGTTGCTCATGCCGGTCATAAACTGGACTAGTCGCTCGAAGCCTAGGCCAAATCCGGCATGGGGTACGGTGCCGTAGCGGCGCAGATCTAAATACCACCAGTAGTCTTCTTTGGGGAGACCTGCTTCTGTGATGCGGCGCTCTAGTACGTCTAGGCGTTCTTCTCTTTGGGCACCGCCAATGATCTCGCCGATGCGGGGGGCGAGTACGTCCATGGCAGCGACGGTTTTGTTGTCGTCGTTTAAGCGCATGTAGAAGGCTTTGATTTCGGCGGGATAGTCGGTGACGATGACGGGCTTTTTGAAGAGTTCTTCGGCGAGATAGCGCTCGTGCTCGGATTGCAGATCGATCCCCCATTCGACTGGGAATTCAAAGGTTTTATCGCTGTTTTTGATGGCGCGCTCTAGTAGGGCGATCGCGTCTGTATAGGTAACGCGCTCGAAGTCGTTATCGATAATATTCTCGGCGGTTTCGAGGACAGTTTTTTCGATGCGCTGATTGAAGAAGGCCATGTCGTCCGCGCAGTTTTCCATGACGTAGCTGAAGACGTGTTTCAAAAAGGCTTCTGCTAGATCCATGTTGCCTTCTAGGTTGCAGAAGGCCATTTCGGGTTCGACCATCCAAAATTCGGCTAGGTGGCGAGCGGTGTTGGAGTTCTCGGCTCGAAAGGTAGGGCCAAAGGTGTAGACGTTGCTAAAGGCCATGGACATGATTTCGGCTTCGAGCTGGCCGCTGACGGTGAGGTAGGCAGGTCTGCCAAAAAAATCCTGGCTGTAGTCGGCTTTACCGCTTTCGCTCTGGGGAATGCTATCGAGATTGAAGCGGGTAACGGTAAACATCTCGCCAGCACCTTCGCAGTCGCTGGCGGTCAAAATCGGGGTGTGCATCCAAAGGAAGTCGCGTTTCCAAAAGAATTCATGGATGGCGATCGCACAGGCGTTGCGAACGCGAAAGACTGCGCCCAGGGTATTGGTACGGCTACGCAGGTGACCGATAGTACGCAAGAACTCAAAGGAGTGACGCTTTTTTTGCAGCGGATAGGTTTCGCCGTCTGATTCGCCAAAAACCTCAATGTCGCTCGCTTGTAGTTCTACGCTTTGGCCCTTGCCAGGGGACTCGGCCAAAGTGCCCGTAATCTGAACCGAAGCCCCTGTGCTGACGCGCTCCATGTGGGTTTCGTAGCCTGGAATATCTTCAGACGCAATTACCTGAAGGCCGTTCATAGAAGAGCCATCATTGACTTCTATAAAAGTGAATTTCTTAGCGCTGCGTTTGGTTCTTACCCAGCCTTGAATTGTGAGGGTCTCACCCGGCTGACCCGACTTGAGGATGTGCTTGATGCGCTGGGAATTAGTCATAGCAGGGACAGCAGCTTCGCTTATTTAACTTTTCTAATGGGTTTGTGCTTACTATTCTATGCCTTCAAGACTCTATGCCTTCAAGCCTACTGTCTAGAATTTCTGTCTGCTCTAGCCAAATACCTAACGCGAATCTCTCGCGAATCTCTATGGCGCACTAACCGACTAAATCACCTAACCATAGATGTAAAAACCAGCCGATGACGATGCCTAAGCCAACAAAGCGAACAACTTGCCAGAAGGGTTCTTGCATCTGTCGCCAGGAAAGTAGGTGGCTTTCTAAAGTGACTTTGAGCGCTTCTATTCGATCTTGCATATGAGCGAGATCTTCGGCGGGTAGGCTGCTTAGGTCGCTGGTGGTGAGCTTTTCGTATTTGGCTTTGGCCCGGCGGATGGCAAAGAAGCGATCGCGCAGCAGCAAAAAATCATCGGCTGTCTGCTTGAGGTCTTTCTCGAAGCTAGCGAACTCTTCATCACTAGGCAAATGAGGTGCTCTGGTAGAAGCTTTTCTAGATAATTTCATATATGCTGCAAAGAATAGAAGGACGTTACTGCCATAGAACGATGACCACTTCCAGCCACTCCTCTAACCGATCTACTCATCAGGCCCCTGCCCAGGCCCCTAAGCGAGCTACCGATCAAGCCACCGTCAAGAAGACGACCGAGGCCACCACCAAAGCGGCTGTTGACAAAGCGCTTACCCACCGCGAATCTATCCGCGAAAGCCGTGCCCTACTTCAATCTTTCAGCGCCGAAGCCTTAGCTCAGGCGCTAGCTGAGAAGCTTGCTGTCTCAAACCACGACTGGCATAGGCTCAGCGCTAATCGTAATATCCGCGCTAGAGAGCAGGCCGCTGCCGCCATAGTATACATGCTCAAAGACATGCCTGAAGAAGCCCTGCCCCGACTGACACAGGCCGTCGGCTGGCTAGACAAAACGCTCAAGGCCCCTCCTTGCCCTACGCACGGAGAGCGCAAACGCACCGCTAGCTCTATGCCTACTGCCGCTAGCTCTATGCCTACTACAGACTCTGAACCGACGCCGCAGACCACCGCTGCCACCACAGCTCAATTCGCCTCAAAAAAAGAGCCGGGCTAGCAAATACAATCCAAGCTAAAGAGGGCTCGATTTGCTTAGCGAGCTGAACCTCCTTGCCATCATTGCTCCAGCGAACCTGGTCAAATACCTGATGCAAGATATAGAGGCCCCGTCCGCAATCGCTAATCATCTGAGCATCTAGCAGATAGCTGTCGTCACCAGCCGGACAAGGACAAGTGACAGGCTCTTCAAAGCCCTTGCCCTGGTCGGACACAATCCACCAGTAATAGCCGTCAGCTTTGGCGTAGCGCACTGACACAACCTTTTCAGGGTCTAGCTGATTACCATGCTTGGCCGCGTTTACTAGTGCTTCTTGTAGCCCCAGCCGCAGCTCGTCATGCAGTAACCCAGGCATAGGTGCTAGTAGCGCATCTAGGATAGGACGAAGGTACAAAGTTGAAGAAAAACTCAGGCTGTCCCACCGCTTTACAGTACAGAAGTCATCGCTGGAAACAGCAGCAGAGCGATCGCTGGCAGGTTTTTTCTTAGAAGATGGTGCAGTGTAACGCACTGAAGCAACTCTCCTACAGGCTTGAAAACTACGTTAGGCTTAAAAATTTAGGCTTAAAACTACGTTAAAAACGGTTTGTGTAGTTAGAACGGTTTATGCGGCCAAAACGGTCCATATAAGGTTAGAACGGTCATTCAAATCGATCAGCCATTGAATGGGCGACTGATTTATCAGCTATCAGCTCCTCTAGTCACTGAGTCACTGAGTCTAGTCATTAAGTCGTTTAGGCAATTGCCCTTGGCTGACTAGCTATCAACTGTATTATTAAACACAACCGCTTTTTGGAAATTTCTACAACAAGCTTTATTTTAATCATTCTTGATATGATCATAGTCTATCAGAATATTTAACTAGGCGGCGAAAACGTGAGAAATATTTGCGTTCGGTTCTGTACCTAAAAAGATAAAAAGCTTAATCAAAGATACGTCTTGATCTGCTTTTCGTCAGGAAATTAATTGTCTGTATGTAAGAGCAATTTTAGCTAGGCTCAGCCTATTAGAGAGGGTCTTCTGGCAGCGTTCGGAAGCCAGAGAAAATTTTTATAAGCCTTTTAGATCAAGGGCCACAGGCGCTAAATAACAACCTGACAATCCAAATTGAAGTTCAAAACTGGATCAAAGAAAGAATCTCATCTCTGTTCGTATAAACACGCAAACAAGTATTTTCTTTGAAACTTTTTAAGCGAATATCCTGTGTATATTTATCTATTTCAACAACTCATCAACTGACATAGATATTATGTCAATCCGTAGGTAGTTTGTTCCCTTCTTCTCTCCTCGTAGGGCAACGAAGAAAGACACAATAATAATAGAAGAGAGACAAGATACTTGCTTTGAACCTTTTCCCCGATCGCGTGGGCTGTTTTGCTAGAGCGGCATAGTATTAATGAATGGCATCGGGTCGACTACCCAGATACCTGATGACTTTTAGCCGTTTCAGCCACTAGATCAAATTGATCGGCTGCGAGCGTTTGCAGCGCGGCTCTGGCATCTGGATGCTGAGCGAAGTGTCCTAGAGCCTGGGCCAAGCGGTGTCGAACCTGCCAATCATCGCTGCCTACGTAGGGTAGCAGCAGTGGAATAGCGCGTTCGTCTTGCAGTTCGCCGAGCGCACCTATAGCCGATACTGATACGAGCGAATTTCCTTCGGATAAGGCAGTTTGAAGGAGATCAAAAGCGCGGGGATCGCCCATTTCTCCAAGGCAGGCGACGACACTCATTTTGACTAGCCACTCGGGTGTGTTTTGGTACAGCGTCTGCAAATCGGTGAAGGCTTCGGTGAGCTTGAGCGCCCCGAGGGAGTCGGCGGCGGCAGCCTGTACGTCTGGTTCAGGATCGGCGATCGCAGTTCGGAGCAGATTCAAGGCAGCGTCAGGATCTTGAGCCCCTAAAGTAGAGATCTGGCTGACAGCGGCGTAGCGAACGCGGGTATTGCTGTCTTGGCAAAGAGGTTGAATCAGCTTGAAGGCGGTAGCTGGCTCGATGTTACGTAGCAGATTGATCCCTTTGATGCGATCGCCAAAGTTCTCTGAATTGAGCATGGATTGAATTTGCTCAGGCGTAGGGGCAGAAGACATGGCTCGCAAAGTAAATGTATGTTTAGCTACTTCTTTAAGCATAAAGGACTAGCTAGCTTAAGAGGCTAAATGATTTGGGTGTTGTAATGTGGGCGTTGTAATTTCGGCGGTGCTGCCCATCGCCTTGGTGGCGCTGTGTGGTGTTTGGGTAGGGCGAGCTTTCTCGCTCGATATCAAAACGCTCACTCGCCTGAATATATATGTGTTGCTACCGGCCTTGGTCTTGACGGGCGTCTACGGCAGCAGTCTAGAGATCGGCGTTGCAGCGCGGATTGTGGCGGGCTTCTTGTTGAACTGTGGGGTGCTGTATGGCGTGGCGATCGCACTCAGCAAAAAGCTCCAACTGCCTACCGATACTCAAAAAAGCTTAGTCGCCACCACTCTGCTTGCTAATACAGGCAACATCGGTCTGCCCTTTATTCTTTTTGCCCTTGGAGAAGCCGCCTTAGAGAGGGCAATTATCTACTTAGTTGCATCAGCAATATTTATCACCAGCGTCGGCCCTACTTTTTTAAAGGGCCAGGGTATTAGAGCCGGGCTGAAGATCACTTTCAACCTACCTGTCTTTTGGGCCACGCTAGCTGGGATCGGATTACAAATCTCTATGTGGAAAGTGCCGCTAGCGATCGATAGAGGCTTAGAACTGATGGCAGAGGCCGCTATCCCCGTCGCACTGTTGATCCTAGGAATCCAGCTCTCGCGTATACCTTTAAAGATTGGCCTGTACGAACTGATTGCTACCGCGCTACGGCTTGTTGTTTCACCACTGAGTGCCTATGGCATTGGTCAATTATTGAGGCTTGAAGGAATAGATTTGGCGGTTCTAGTAATGCAGGCATCCATGCCAGTTGCGGTCAATACCTTGATCTGGGTGACAGAATTTGGCGGCGATACCGCTCGCGTAGCTAGGACAATTGTTTTATCGACCCTCTTAAGCTTTGCTACTTTGCCAGTAGTGTTGTGGCTCGTTGTGCGATAGGAACACCCACCATCCGATCGAAAAACTGAAAAAACCTGAGGCTAGCAGTCAGTTTTCTAGAGTATGTTCACTGTGGAAGTAGGGCCTATTCACCGGGCAGCACAGTACAAGGTGCCGCTAAAATCTGCTCTCCGGTCTGGTAGATATACAGGCCGATATCACCGTTGTAATTGGTAATGGCGTACTCATAGAATTCGTCTCCCTGTAGCTGAGTAAAGCTATAGCGAATACCGCTGGTGGGCTCTTTAATCAGCAGCGGCGCATTCAGATTGGGATCGAGATCGTCGTAAACAATATTACCTGTCAGCTTTAGGCCCTGAGCGCTGTAGGCTATTTTGTCAGCAGCGGGGCGGCTGAGCTGAACTTCGTACAGACCATCCGCGCACTCATAGCTAGCACTCCAACCAACGGTCGGTAGCTGACTATAAAATTCCTCGCTAGTCGGCGTGTAGCTCTGCTCAAAAGGCGGTTCTGGAATATTCTCTGCCCCATCTACACACTCATCTGGGACGCCATCTCCATCAAAATCAATCTGAGATTCGTTGTTCAGCCCATCGCCATCGCAGTCGACTAGCGACTCTATTAATTCGCCGCGTCCACCTGCAGTTTTATTCCGTATCCTCTCAAGACTCAACGCCTCAGAAGCCGAAGGCACTGACAGAGGAAGAGATAGCAGCGCTGCCATGATAACGAGCGGAGAACAAGACTTTAGCGTACGAACGAGTTGCATTATTTCTGTAGGAAAGTGCCGATAGGAAACGTTGAGAGAGATGCCAGGGAATATCGCGCAAATACTGATGTTGAGACCATTGACATTTTTGAATGCTTACCCACGCGAGCGTACGGACGCACACTCGAAAAGGCCACGACTACGCATACTTGCATATCCCTTAGCCTGCTGCGATCAATGATTTCACTAGTTATCAATGTAGCGAGTCAATTAGCCAGCGCTGCAGATAGGTGGTCACCTTCCCAACTGTACAGCGATCGCGGCTTGGCTGATTGTACGGTTCATTTCTTCGAGCGCTAAAGCAATTCACGCTAAAGGTGCGATCGCCTGCGGCTGTTTCCTAACCCATAAAGTTGTCACAAAAGGGTTAAATCTTCACAATTTACGCAGATTTGACCTTTATTCTAGTAACTGTAGCGGTCTTTGAAGATTATGCAATATATCTACTACTTCGCTAACACTAGCTTGGTTCTACGTCTTTTGACCTATCTGTCTAAGCAGGCACCCATTTGCTTAGACTCGGCTACGGTGATTTACCTAATAGACAGATGGGTGGTCAGAATAAAGCTAAAAAATTGTCTTCGTCCGCCACAGAATCAAGACTTTCTAGCCTTTCTAAATGAAAATGGAACTCCCTTCAGCCTGACGTCTAGATTGGCGGATGCACTAGAGAGCCTAGACTCTGGCAGTAGCATTGCTGAGGTGATGAAGCGATATCACCTAGTGGTCATCTCTCATGGGGGAGTTAAGCCTGCTGATCTAACAGAGTTTCGATCTACGTTTGTGAAGGGGCTGGGCTATTGCCCACCTAGCTTGGTGTAGGCTGACAGGTGGGACAGTAGTAGATTCGACGGCTGCTGACCATTTCTTTGACGATGGGCGTAGCGCAGACGTAGCAGGGCCGATCGACCCGGCCAAAAACCCAATAGCGATAGTCTCGGTAGCTCAGTCCCTTAGCCTTTAGCTGATTGGCCAAATCAAGATCGTTGGTCACCCCTTTGTATTTGTAGGATTGATACGCGATCGCGATAGAAGCCTCTGCCAGATTAAATAGCTGTTCGTCGGTGCAGTCCATCGGTCGTAGCTGCGGATTGAGCCTAGCCACGAATAAGATTTCGCTACGCAAATAGTTGCCAATACCCGCTAAGAAATGCTGATCCAAATAAAGCGATGAGAGGCGGCGGCGGTGGTGCTTTTTGGTGCGTAGTAAGGCTTGCAAGTCCGCTGGTTTGAGCCCTTTTTTGAGTACGTCTGGCCCCAGTTTGCTCAAAAAAGGATGGTTCTCTATCTCTGATTGACTGCTCAAAATTTGAATGTCTGAGGCGCTGTAGAGCAGGGCTGATTTCTTGGCATTGTGAATAGCAAACCGAAGCTGCCGATTGGTCTGGGGAAAATCGTAGGCTTTGCGGATCATCCACTTGCCATAGAGCTGATTGTGAGTGTATACGCTCAGCCCATTGTCGAAGTGGGTCAGCATCGCCTTGCCGCGCGTCTCGACCGCAGTCACTCGGCAACCGGACAAGTCTGATTCGAAGGGCTTTAGATGATCAAAGGCAAAGAAAACTTCGGTAGTGGGATGGGGGCGGATGGCGCGCTGGATTTTGTCGGCGGCGATGCGGATTTCTGGGCCTTCAGGCATAGAAGAGAAGGATGAATGATAAACGATAAGTAATGAAGTAGAAAGTCGGGTGGGTGGTTAAGGTATGCGATGCAAAAGATTACGAAAGGGTGAGAGAGCGGTATCTGGGATGGGGTGTTGCGGTATCGTGATCATAGGTTAATTCACGGTTACATTGCTTTAGATAGCGCTCTTTTTCATATGACATCAGCCAATCTTTCGGCAGCGAATCCTTCTTCTCGACCCCACGCCAAGGCCAGACCCCTCAAACCGGGTGCGGCTAAGCCTGCGAAAGAGCGCTGCAGTGAGTGCGGTCTTTGTGATACCGCTTATATTCACTATGTGAAAGATGCCTGCGCGTTCTTAAACCAGCAGATAAGCTCTTTGGAGACAAAGAGTCATGGTCGCGATCGCAACCTAGATGATGACGATGAGCTGTATTTTGGCGTGCAGCAGCAGATGGTCGCAGCTCGAAAGCTAGAGCCGATTGAAGGAGCGCAGTGGACAGGAATTGTCAGCACGCTGGCAATTGAGATGCTAAATCGTGGTCTAGTCGAAGGCGTGGTCTGCGTACAAAATACGGAAGACGATCGGTTTCAGCCGATGCCAGTAATTGCAAGATCGCCAGAAGATATCCTAGCGGCCAGGGTGAACAAGCCGACGCTATCGCCCAATTTGTCTGTACTCGATCAGGTTGAGCGCTCCGGTATGAAACGAGTACTGGTGATTGGAGTAGGCTGCCAGATCCAGGCACTGCGAGCTGTGCAAGACAAGATTGGCTTAGAAAAGCTCTATGTGCTGGGTATGCCATGTGTGGACAATGTAACCCGCGCAGGTTTGCAAAAGTTTCTAGATACGACGAGCCGGTCACCGGAGACTGTGGTGGCCTATGAGTTTATGCAAGATTTCCAAGTGCATTTTAAGCACGAGGACGGCTCGGAAGAGAAAGTGCCTTTCTTTGGCCTCAAGACCAACAAGCTCAAAGATGTGTTTGCGCCCTCTTGCATGAGCTGCTTTGACTATACGAATTCGCTAGCAGATATTGTTGTGGGCTATATGGGTGCGCCCTTTGGCTGGCAGTGGATTGTGGTACGAAACGAAACGGGCGCAGAGATGTTTGATCTGCTAGAAGGGCTGATTGAGACGCAGCCAGTGATGAGCAGTGGCGATCGCACCCAGGCCGTCCAAAATAGCATCCCTGCCTACGACAAAGGTGTCACCCTACCGATGTGGGCAGCCAAACTGATGGGCGTTGTGATCGAAAGAATTGGCCCCAAAGGGCTAGAATACGCCCGCTTCTCAATCGACTCGCACTTCACCCGCAACTACCTATATACCCGCCGCAATCACCCTGAGAAGCTAGCAGGTCATGTACCCGAATTTGCCAAGCGCATTGTCGGCCAGTACAAGCTACCTGAGAAGTAGCTGCGCTTTAGAAAGGTTAGAATAAGAAGCCCCATATGATGCCATCGAACATGGCTAGAGGCTTTGCACCTGAGATTGTCCACTTCGATGCAACAGGGCTGCGTGTTAATAACCTGCTGGAGCGATTGCAAACTCATGAAGCAGCGATGCTCGGGTTCGTAAATTGGTAGCAGCTCAATTTATGATGTGATTGCCCTGACCGCTAAGCCAGTATGTGTTTATTGTAAATGTTCTACATGCTACATTGAAAATTTCTGCATTTGATTTATGGTCATATGAATCAGGCAAGTTGCTAAGAGGCGAAAGGTCAGTCGCGAAGCAACGGTGGTCCTCTTTCCAGTCTGATGGGTATGTCTAGCTTGAAGATGTTGATTCAACTATTAATTGAACTCTTCGGCATCTTCTCTTTCTCTATCCACAAGCTAATTCCTCTCAATGGACTATCACTACCGTTCGGTTGCCGATCTCAACAGCTGCATTGTTAAAAACATCAGTAGAAACCCTAAAGATATTGATTTAATTGTTGGAATACCTAGAAGTGGAATGCTTGCTGCCAGCATGTTAGCCCTTCATACCAACTCACTGTTAACAGATGTCGAAGGATTTATAGCCGGTCGGCTGTTTGAAACCGGGCGCAGGCTGAGAGATAGAACAAAATCATTTGATGAGTGTAGAAGAGTTTTGGTTATCGACGATAGCGTGCGCTCAGGCTACTCGATCAAAGAGATTAAGTCACGTATTGACGATAGATATCCTGATAAAGAAATTCTCTACGCTGCAGTTTTTGGCCCGGGCAAGCAGAAGGGTCTAGTCGATATCTGCTATGAAGATTGTCCTACGCCTAGATTGTTCGAGTGGAATCTAATGCATCACGATGTGCTGAACGCATCCTGCGTCGATTTAGATGGCGTCCTATGTCGAGATCCCAGTCGAGAAGAAAACGACGACTCAACGAATTACATAGAATTTATTCAAACCGTAAAGCCCTATATGCGACCCACTGTCAAACTTGGCTACATTGTTACTAATCGGCTAGAGAAGTACCGGCCACAGACAGAAGCATGGCTACAGCAGAACGGTATCGAGTACGGAGAGCTCATTATGCTCAATTTGCCCAATAAGCAAGCACGAAGAGAGGCAAATTGCTACTCGACTCATAAAGCCAAGGTATATCTTGAGACTAAGAGCGCCCTGTTCATAGAAAGTAGCGAGTTACAGTCTAAGGAAATTTCTCAAATTACCGGAAAGTCAGTTTTTTGTGTTGACACTCGGCAAGTCATCAACCCCACTTTTGTGGAGCGGAATAGAGGTAGAGTCCTTAAACGCCTTAGAAAACTAAAACAGCTCAAGAAACTTAAGCTTAGTGGTACAGGGAAGTTTTGAAAGTGCTACCCTATGGGTTTTTAATCTGAGACCAAAGTAGCTAAGGCTGGGCAATCCAAGAGAAGCTTATGTTCCGCAACAAAAACTGTTGCAATTCACACCTGCCTGCGCTTCTATCGCTCTTCAATGACTAAAGGAAACCGTAAAAAAGAACGTGAGTTCGACAGTCAGTAGGCTTGAGGCAGAGCCCATCGGTCAAAATCAGGCAGTTGTAAGGACGGCTTCTTCGGGTGGTACGAGTAGGAAATCAAACCAGCCAACAGGTTGACTAGAAAGTTGAAGCGACTGCGATGTCTAGAATGCTCAATCTGACAGATGTTCTAAGCTGGTCGTCGACTGACTCGATGATGGCGTGCTTACGCAAGAGAATCTTGTCTCTGAGCTTAACCAGCGTGTTCTTCATAGTCTTCTTGCGTTTGGAAATGAACGTCAAGCCACGCTCAAAGAGTTCTTCGAACAACGCCTGTAAAACATAGCCTCGGTCGCCAAACAGCTTGCCCAGGAGGTCTTTCGTCATCTCACGAATCGGCTTTCGGTCATCGGTGTTCGCAGGTGTCGGTGCCAGCGCTATGAGCTTTTGATATGACGCTCACAGTAGCAGTCGTATTCGTTCCAGAAGTCGTCGATGTCGCAGAAGAGCGTTGTTAGATCGAGGCGGTATACACTAGATATCATGGTTGGGATTGCTCTTTGTCTGATTACTTCGAGCTTATGTCCCAACCCTTTTTTCTGCACGCTTTTCTGCTATCGAACTCACGTTCTCACCGATGCGTCGCAATCAACATCAACAGAACCCACTTGAGTTCAACCGACTACTGAGCAAGTTTCGCGAACGGATTGAAGGGGTGTTCAACGAAATCCAGAATACTGGACGCCATCTAGAGCACTTACTGCGCAAGAAAGTCTCGGGCATTTGCACTCACGTCGCTGCTAAGGTTGCTAGTCATACACTGCACATTCTGTTACGAAAGCACTTTGGCATTGATGTTCTTACCTTCACGCGACACCCTATCCGAAACAGGGTTACACTCACATAAGGCGTTATTGACTCTCTTCCGCTTAAATCTGGGAAAGAAACTCATGGTATCCTTAGCAACTTTGTAGATTACAGAGGCATTCCAGAAACCGAAAGCTCCATTTAGCAGCTTGTATAGCGGAGAGCTGACGTTGAGAGCAATGAAATCTGGTCTGTAGTTTGGATCTACACGTCTTATTTGTTTTAAGACTTTTAGATACTGAGAATGTGAGAAGTGGTTCGAATAGTGCAGAAGCGTTCTAAAGTACGCCTCGGCAATAGCAGTCGCGTACTCTTGGCTACGCCTTTTCTTCTTCAGTTCTTTTTCAGCTTTTTCTGTTCGCAAAAGTTCACTTTCAATTCGCGCCTGTTTTTCTTTAGAAGATACCCTTCTTTCATTCGTATACTGGCGATAAATGGAATAGTAACCAGGCAAAAAGGAAAACTTAGCGCCGCTAAGTGCGACAGAAAGAATAAAATCGCGGTCCTGAGAACATGTGATATTGGCGTCCCAGCCTCCACTATTTGCAACCGCATCCCTAGTAAATATCGGACTTAAGGTGTGTGCTAAGCGTCTACCTGTCAGCAATGAGAACACAATGTCATCGCCTGGTAGATAGAAACGCTCATCAGAAGATTTGCCGTATACCAAAGTTCCATTAGGCAAATGCTTTTGGCTTTTCACGCTGCTAAAAACAACGTCTGCTCCAGTTTTTTCTAGCTGCTTAACCTGCTTTTCTATTCTCTCAGGCAGGATGTAGTCGTCTGCATCTAGAAATAATATATATTCACCCTTGGAAATCGAGAATCCTTTATTCCTGGCTGAATTAGAGCCCTTGTTTGGTACGCTTTCCCATCTCACTCGGTCTCCATAGCTCTTAATAATGTTTAAGGAATTATCTGTTGAGCCATCGTCAATCACTATGATTTCAACATTAGAGTAGGTTTGATTAAGGCAGCTATCGATTGCCTCCCCAATCCAGCAGTCTGCGTTAAAGCAGGGCACAACCACGGACACTAACTTTTCCATCACAGTTATCTTACAAACTAAGCATCTCTAGAATCAGGATTCTTAGCAGTTGTATCTTTCGCTACAGGTTCTATTGGTCAATCTTCTGAGTAAACACGTACACCCTTGTTTAGCCAGGTCTGGTTAAGTCCCTAGCTTTGAATAAACTGACTTTGCGTTTTTAGGACGACTACTAGCGATGCATCACATTAGAAAAATCGTAGAATTTAGACCTAGGCTCAAGCACAACAAGTTTACTCTTGTTTATTCACCTATCATTTTACCATCTGTTCGGCTGAACCAACACAACCTATCAAGTTCGAATTGCCAGACGGTTTTAGAATTTAGATGTGCAGTTAGTTGTTCGATTTGATACCAGTATTTTACATCGAGATTTTCATAAACGCCAACTATTTTGATAGAGAGTGGCACACATTTGATAGAAAGTGTCACATAAAACTTTCAGCCCATGTGCTATGGATTAGCGGTTACCTAATGCTATATCACTTTCTAATGACTACAGGAAGAAGCGAAGAGGAAGCGGACTTTGTCCGCTGAATGGATAAGTGCGCCCGCGTACTGGTCGATACATTTGATGAGAGAGCTAAAGCGGTCTACCAAACGAGAATTGGGATAGATGTCAAGCCAATGCTTCAGTAGATTTAGGGTGACCCGAGGCTGAAGATTGAGCAGCAGGTCGTTAAGCCAATGTTTCCGGCCTTGTCTTTCATTCCGATAGTAGTGTTGTTGAAAGACTGAAACAACGTCGGTTTTCGGAGGTTAACAAGAACCGAACCCTCAGAATGAAGTAGTGGTGTATACAAAGCCACCGTTAAGTAAGCGCTTAGGACGATCTCCCACTACCGTCCAACCTATTCGTACTAAGTCACTCGAAAGTCCGCCTAGCCTAACTAGTTCTGTCTTTGCTTAAGATCTACTCAACTCAGTCTCCTAGGCCGTAGAGGTTGCTAATCTGCTTGCAGGTAATCTCTATTATGTATATGCGTTTTCACCATCCAAATTTAGGGGTTCACTTCAGAGATCATGCCGACGTGCAACCGTTTTAACGCTTCATAGCTCCGCACCTCAGCAAACAAATCTTGGTACGACTGGCGATACTTATCAACGAACCGTTGCCTGTGACTTTCGCGGTTGCGTCATAAGTTCCTTGTCTATTCACACAGCCACTATTAGTCTACAAACGATAGTCGTTAAAAAGCGCTATTCGCAAGCAGCACGACTGAGACTATCGTATCGAGTTCTCTCACATCACTTGTTTCTTAGGATGAGACTCTTTAATGACTACTTTGAGTTTTCTACACCACTAAGGCTCATAAGTTGCTCCTATAGGAGTGCTGTCAGTTTGTAAATTTTATAAAAGTTGGTAGCCCATCTATCTAACCTTGCGAATCGCAGTATGGGAGAGTACAAGCTAAACTCAGTCTGATTTGCCCTCCTCTAGATTTGAATGATGAGTAACTATATTAGCCGCCGTGACTATGCTGATACCTTTGGTCCGACGGTAGGCGATCGCATCCGCTTAGCCGATACCGAACTATTTCTAGAAGTCGAACAGGATCTGACTACATACGAGGGCACCTACTACGGCGATGAAGTGAAGTTCGGCGGCGGCAAGGTCATTCGTGACGGTATGGGTCAGTCTCCTATCTCAAGGGCAGATGGCGCGGTCGATACGGTGATCACCAACGCGCTGATTCTCGACTGGTGGGGCGTGGTGAAAGCAGATGTCGGTATCAAAGATGGGAAGATCGCCAAAATCGGAAAGGCGGGCAATCCCTATACGCAGAACGACATTGACATTATTATCGGCCCGAGTACGGAGATTATTGCCGGGGAAGGCAAGATCCTGACGGCGGGGGCGATTGATTCGCATATTCACTTTATTTGTCCGCAGCAGATTGAAGTGGCGATCGCATCGGGCGTGACAACTATGCTCGGCGGCGGTACCGGACCCGCTACAGGCACACTCGCCACCACCTGCACGCCTGGCGCGTGGAACATTCACCGCATGCTTGAAGCTGCCGAAGCCTTTCCTGTAAATCTAGGTTTTATGGGCAAAGGCAACTCTAGTCAGCCACAGGAACTAGTCGCGCAGGTGCGAGCTGGCGCAATGGGACTGAAGCTGCACGAAGATTGGGGGACGACAGCAGCCGCGATTGACAATTGCCTTTCTGTTGCAGATGACTATGATGTGCAGGTTGCCATTCACACCGACTCTCTTAACGAGTCTGGATATGTAGAAACAACAATTGCCGCCTTTAAAGATAGAGTGATTCACACTTTTCACACCGAAGGCGCAGGCGGTGGACACTCTCCCGACATTCTCACAGTTTGCAAGCTTAGCAACGTGCTGCCTGCTTCAACTAACCCCACGCGGCCATACACCATCAACACCTTTGATGAGCACAAAGACATGCTGATGGTGTGTCATCATCTCGATAAGAACATTCCAGAAGATGTGAAGTTTGCTGAGTCTCGCATTCGCCGTGAGACTATTGCCGCCGAAGATCTCCTACACGATATGGGTGCGTTTAGCATGATGGCGTCTGACTCGCAGGCGATGGGCCGAGTGGGCGAGGTGATTACTCGCACTTGGCAAACGGCGCACAAGATGAAGGTGCAAAAGGGACTGTTGCCCAACCCTGAAAATACTAGCGAGACGCACGATAACTATCGGGCAAAGCGGTATGTAGCGAAGTATACGATTAATCCTGCGATCGCCCACGGCATCTCAGACGTCATCGGCTCTGTAGAAGAAGGCAAACTTGCGGATCTATGCCTGTGGAATCCCGCTTTCTTTGGGGTGAAGCCAGAGACTGTGGTGAAAGGGGGCTTCATTGCCTGGGCGCAGATGGGAGATGCGAATGCCAGCATTTCAACGCCTGGGCCGGTACATATGCGGCCCATGTTCGGTAGCTATGGCAAAGCGAGGTCAAGTACGGCGCTGACGTTTGTTTCGCAAGCTGCAATGGCAGACGATATTGCTACCCAGCTAGGACTAGAGGCTAGTCGCCTGCGAGCGGTATCAGACACGAGACAGGTAAAGAAAACAGATCTGAAGCTAAACGGCGTGATGCCAAACATCGAGGTCGCTCCAGAGACCTTTGAAGTGAGAGTAGACGGCAGGCTATTGACCTGCGAACCAGCAGCTAGCCTACCGATGGCTCAGCGCTACTTTCTGTTCTAACTCGGCCTGACGTTTCAGTGGCCGCACACTTACAGACGTACGCTTACAGAAAGAGGACTACACCTATAGAAGAGCCGATGGTTACCAGCTACTTTATTTGCCCCAGTAGTGTTTTCTAATCCACTGGTGCATTTCCGCTTTGGATTCAGTCAAAATTGTTTCGCCCAGTTGAGGATTGTAAGCAGACCAAGTAGGATGCCCCTGCGCGTTGAAACCCTGCTCAATTTGAACTTTGTTCCATTCACTCAGGGTCTGGGCAAAGCTGGCCCATAGCTGCTGAAGATATCCACCTGCTGAAGCGGTTTGAGGCTGGGTAGCTACGGCTGTTAGCTGCTGATACTCATACTCTAGAGCCGCTACCAAAGACTGATTGTGCTGTGCTTTCGCCGATTCTAGGCGACGGCTGAGCAGAGTAAGCAGGTTGGCTTGGTGGATAGAGCCGACATCGCCTGGGTGGCTAGTAAAGTAAGTCATTGAAGTGTGCTTGTCTCGAATCGCTTGTCTTACTCATTCTAAACAGCGCTGTCGGCGAAATATAAAAATCTGTATATTTCGATACAGAATTTTCTGCTCTTAAAATTTCTGCTCTTAAAATTTCTGCTTTTCAAAAGAAAGCGCTGGATGAAGGAGATTCTTCATCCAGCGCTAATAACGACTATGGAAAACGACTATGGAATTGTTTCACACGAAAGGCTTATAGTCTTTCGGCTGCGTGCCCTATCATCCAGGGTCGGCTGCCTGGCCGAGTTGCCTGATTGCGAGGTTTAGCGGGTTCGCTTTGGCGCTTGACTAGGCGCGGTTCAGGCGAGCCGACCTTTTTGAGCAGACTACTTGAGCCTAAGCTGATATTGGGCGCGGTGAAGATACGAGATGCGATCGCATCGCAGTCAGGGCAGTTTCTAGGCACGGCAGTCTCCGCCATCTTGTGCCATACCTCAAAAGGGCCACAGCCATTGCAGCTATAGTCATACAGGGGCATTAGTTGTACCTTTCTAGGTGGGTAAAATTGGCTGATCAAAGATGGCAGTCGGTAGCGCCAGCGTACAGCAAGCGTTGGGAATATCGACGATGCCGCTAATTCGTCCTTCTACTGGCGCACAGCTCAGCAGTAGATAAGCTTGCTCTCCGGTATAGCCAAACTTTTTGAGATACTCAATTGTATTCAAACAAGCTTGCCGATAGGCAATATGCGTATCCATGTAGTACTGCTTACCCGAAAATTCATCGACCGAGATGCCTTCAAATACCAGGTACTCTGAGTAGTGAGGCTCCACCGGACCCGGCTTGAAAATTGGGTTTACCATAGCGTACTTATCAACGCCGCCTTTGATAATGTCTACATGCACATCGATGTAGCCAGACATCTCGATCGCGCCGCAAAAAGAGATTTCGCCATCGCCCTGCGAAAAGTGAATATCGCCCATCGAAAGTTTTGCGCCTTCTACATAGACAGGGAAGTAAATGCGCGTTCCTCTAGAAAGGTTCTTGATATCGCAGTTGCCGCCGTGCTCTCTGGGGGGTACCGTTCGCGCCGCTTCTGCTGCGATCCGATCAAAGTCAGTATCGGCTACCTTTCCGAGAACGGCGTTGGTCGGATTAGGCAGTGCTGCTAGCACTGGGTCGTCGCCCGATAGTCCAGCGCCATAGGTACGCAGGTCTGGCGCGGTGTTGACTAGCTCGGTTTCGCGCTGGTTCCACTTATTTAGCAGCTCTTGGGAAGGCGCACAGCCAATCAGCCCAGGGTGGGTGATGCCCGCAAATTTCACGCCTGGAATGTGTCGAGACGAGGTATAGATACCTTGAAAGTCCCAAATAGCCTTGGCTGCTTTGGGATAGTGGTCAGTGAGAAATCCACCACCGTTCTCTTTGGCAAAAATACCGGTAAAGCCCCATTCGTCGCCCTGGAGTGCGCCGATATCAACCAGGTCTACGACTAAAATGTCACCGGGCTCTGCGCCATTCACCCAAATCGGGCCGCTGAGCATGTGAACCTTGGTCAGATCGACATCGCGAACATCGTCAGGGTTGTCATTATCTTTGATTTGTCCATCAGTCCAGTCTTTACACTCAATCCGAAAAACGTCTCCTGGATTCACAGAAACCACAGCCGGGATATCAGGATGCCACCGATTGTGTCCAGGCAGCTCTTGCTCTGACATAGGCTTAGTGAGATCTATCTTAAAGAGAGTCTCAGGCATGGCACTACTCCTCTAGTTAACTAGATTGTGTTGAAATATTGGGGCTGAATATTGGGTTTGAAGCGCTGAAATTAGATGTTAGAGAAAGTGAGTCGATAAAAGCTTTCTGTACAGCGCTTTTGATTGCTTTGGAAAAATGTGTCTACTCAGCAAATTTGCTTAGGGAAAACATAGCTTTTATTACGGTAGACAGTATGTAAAATTTAATACAAAAGAGAACTTTATAGCGGATTTCTCTTGCTTTTACTCGATTAGTCCTACTTTTTCCTTGAGTTTGTTCTAGTTCTTAGAAGCGCACCTATGATTTCTTGAAAGAAAAAAAGGGCCGAACGTCTCTGCTGAAACGTCCGGCTCTAAATAAGAGTAGGTAGGCTTAGTGGTAGGTTGTAGGTAGAGTCGACGCGATCGCAACTTTGACTCATTCGAGAATTTTCTATACCGCTAGATACTTCTGCAATAGCGCGTCGGATAGCTGATTGGTTGTTCCTTTTTCAACAATGCTGCCCTTCTTCATAATGAAGAACTTTTGAGCCAGCTTGCGAGCGAATTCAATTTTCTGCTCGACAACGACAATGGTAATTCCTTTTTCCTGATTGATCCTACGCAGGGTATCTTCAATCTCTTGAACGATGGAGGGCTGAATACCTTCGGTCGGTTCATCTAGGAGCATGATTTTGGGCTCACACATGAGACCGCGTGCGATCGCAAGCTGCTGCTGCTGCCCACCGCTGAGCAGTCCACCCTGGCGACTGAGGTGCTCATTGAGCATCGGGAAAAAGTCAAAGATCTCTGTAGGAATGCCATTTCCCTTGGTTCTAGCTTTTTTCCCGCTCGCACTTAGGCCCATCTTCAAGTTATCGAGCACAGACAGATAGGGAATAATCTCCCGCCCCTGTGGAATATAGGCGATTCCTTTTCTAGCCCTCTGATAGGTTGGTGCTTTGGTAATTTCTTGTCCATCAAAAGAGATGCTGCCACTCTCCGGTCTGTTCAAGCCGATAACGGTACGCAACAACGTGGTTTTGCCCACGCCATTTCGACCCAGCAGGCAGGCAATGTCCCCTTGATTGATAGTCATATTAACGTCAAACAAAACAGGCGTTGGCCCATAGCCAGCGACTACATTGTTCAATTCAAGCAACGGCTGAGCCGCCGTCATATCTCCGTTTTTCTCAAGCAGCGGCGTTGATTGTTTCACGACCTAGATATACCTCTATCACTTTAGGATTGCTTTGAACTTCTTCTACAGATCCTTCTGCCAGCACTGCCCCTTGATGAAGCACGACGATGCGCTCTGCAATTTGTTTCACAAACTCCATATCATGCTCGATGACCACAATTGAATGAGATTTGGCAATGCTCTTAATAATCTCACCAGTCGCGAAGGTCTCCTCTGCGGTCATGCCAGCAGTAGGCTCATCTAGCAAGACAATTGAGGGATCTTGGGCGAGCACCATGGCAATTTCTACCCACTGCTTTTGACCGTGAGATAGAGAAGACACTTCCTCAAAGGCCTGATCGATCAACCCCGTACGCTCTAGCACGTCGTATATTTTTCCTTTCTTAGCCTTGGTCAACTTTGCCGTAATAGCTGAAAAAATGCCGTGAGCACCCTTGAGCGCCAGCAGAATATTGTCAAATACCGTCAGCTCGTTGTAGACGTTGGGGTTTTGAAACTTACGGCCAATACCCATACGAGCAATTGTGTAAGGCTGCCTGTTAGTGATGTCTTTACCGTTAAAAAAGACTTTGCCAGAGGCCACCGGAGACTTGCTGACAATTGCGTCTAGCAGCGTGCTCTTTCCTGCGCCGTTCGGTCCAATGATAGTGACAATCTCACCGTCATAGACATCTAAATTAACGCCGCTAAGCGCTTTGAATCCTGAAAAAACAACATTTAAATCCTTGACGGATAAGACCGCTTTCATTGAAAAAGACCCTCAGGTACTGATAGAAAACTGCGCTGAAACTGTATTCGCGATATAGAGTAACGTTCGATCGCCGACTAAAACCATAATCAAATTGACTGGACCCCTCACACTCTTTTACCCAACGGAAAAGAGATCTTTAATCAACCCCGAAGTACTAGGAGCTTCGCCGGGCAGGTTCTGTCTGCGCCACTTCTGTCTGGGCTTTCTCTGTTGTCGTCGTCTCCGCCGCTTTCACCGTGCCAGGTAGCGGCTTCGGCTTGGACAGGTTGGCTAGCCTCAGCTGCTTTGGCACCAGGCTCATCAACCCATTAGGAATAAACAGCACCACAATCAGCAGCAGTACGCCCACTACTAACTGCCAGTCTTGAGTGACCCTTTCTGCTGAGTTCTGAATCTGACCTAGCAAGATAGCCGCAGCCAGCGGACCTACCAGCGTCCCTCGTCCGCCAATGGCCACCCAAATAACGACCTGAGTACCAAAAGCTACGGCCAGATAAACCGGCGAGATAAATCTGTTCAAAGGGACAAACAGCCCGCCAGCCATTCCAGCTAGCGCCGCAGAAAGTGTCCAAATGAAAATCTTGTACTGAGCGACGTCGTACCCGAGAAAGGCAATTCGGTTCTCATTTTCGTTGATAGAGCGCAGAATTAAGCCAAAGTTTGACTGCGTCAGCCACCAGCTCAAAGCCATCACAAAAGTGGTGTAGGCCAAAATCAAAAAGTACAGACCTATCGGCGGAATTTCTGTACCGAAGAAGCTCAGCCTGCTAACGTCGGTAATGCCATTAGTACCCCCTGTGTAGGCTTGCTGACTGATAAAAAAGGTCGTCAGCGCTGATGAAATCGCTAGCGTGATGATGGTGATATATACCCCGCTGACCTTGGAACGAAAGATAAACGATCCGGTAATGTAGGCAAATAAAGCCGGTACGCCAATCATCGCTAGAAAGGCGATTGGGAAATACCTGAGCGGTGCGATAAACCAAGGTAGAACTTCTAAGCCATTCCAGACCATAAAGTCAGGTAGCTCACCGCCGTAGGTATTGTTTGCGGCTGAGAGGTTGAGCTTGAGATAGTAGGCCGCAGCGTAGCCACCGAGGGTAAAGAATACGCCGTGGGCAAAGCTAAGAATGCCAGTGAAGCCCCAAACTAAGTCCAAAGAGACCGCTAGCGAGCCGAACAGCAGCAGCTTTGATAAAAGAGAGAGTTGAAAGCTACCGATAAAAAATGGGATGACAGCAAACACTAGCAGTGAGATCCCGCTGATGATAGCTAACTTGGCCGGGAAAGAGGATTGCTTATACCCCAATACTACATTTGACATCTCTCAAGCGCTCCTGTTTACGATTAGATGCTGCGATTAAATAGGTGATGATTAAAGTGAGAACAGAAATTGCCTGGTCAAGTCCTTTTTTGAACGGTAAATAACCCTTCAGGCCGGTATCGAATTAGCACAATCACAGATGCTAAGACTATTACTCTAGCCGTCGGGTCATTCAAGATAAACGCGATAATGGCGTTTGCTTCTCCAATCAAGAATGAACCGGCTAGAATCCCAATCAGCTTATCGACGCCGCCAGTCACTACCACCATCCAGGCATCGACTAGGTAGTCTTGACCCATGGGCGGTGCAACGGTCTTTAGCGCTGAGATCACCGCGCCTGCAATGCCAGCTAGCCCGCAGCCGTAGGCAAACGTGCCCATATCTACTAGCTTGGTGTTGACGCCTAGGCACTTAGCCATTTCTCGGTTCTGGGTGACCGCTCGAATCTGACGGCCCCAAGAGGTTTTATAGAAAAGGTACATCGTGATGCCTAGAAGCAAAAGTGCGGCGACAACAATAAAAAGGCGATAGTAAGAGATGGCAACTAAGGGTGAGCCTGTTGGATCAGACACAAACGTGACATTACCTGATAGATAATCTGGCGCTCTGACGTACTTTAGCTGCGCCGTGAAAATTAGCTTGACAACGCCTTGCAAGACAATGCTGAGCCCCCAAGTTGCCAGCAACGTTTCTAGCGGTCGGCCATACAGCCTGCGAATAATCGTGAGCTCGACTAGCGCGCCGACTAACGCGGTGCCAATAAAGGCAAAAGGAATCGTCATCAGCAAGTCCATCTGGAAGTTTTCCTGCATCCAAAAGGTGATGTAGGCTCCTAGCATAATGAACTCACCGTGGGCGAGATTGATAATCCGCATGACGCCGAAGGTAATCGCCAGCCCTAGCGCCGTCAGTAGCAAGATGCCTACAATCCCAACGCCGTTGAGCGCCTGATTGAGCAGAGCGGTCATCTGAAATCCGCCCTCTATGGCAGGCTCTTCTTGCGCTAATAGATAGAGCGGTGACGATAGCATTGAAGGCAAGGCAGAATCCAACATGGTGTGCTTAGTTTGGGTTTGCTTAATTTTTAAGTGTGCTTGATCTAGAGAGGGTTGCCTGTGCTTATAAATACAGTGTTGAGAACACTGTTGAGATGAGTGCTGGAAACAAATAAAGCTGGATAGGTTAAAGCTAGATAGATAAACGGCGTGCTAATAAGGCACGCCGTCAACCTGACAAGATCTAGAGGAACACAGGTTCTAGCTCTTCCCCTGTTTCTTTTGTGGGGTCACTGCGGTCGTCGGGCGTAGGATGCACGCACATTCTGCCTTGATACAGCGCTTGACTCCAGGGAATGGGCTTGACGGCTGACTCTGTTGCAAAGACGATCTCGGCTTGGCCATCCTCTTGCCATCTGCCGATTCTAGAGTACAGCCAGGCGTGATAGTTATCGGGGTCCATCTTCACGGGGCCTTGAGGTGCGTTGAATTCCTGGCCACGAGTGGCTTCGCGCAAGGTTTCAGTCGTGATCTCGTCGCCCGCCTCTAAGATATCTTTCATCGCCTGAGCCATGAAGAATGTCTGAATATAGGCCGCTTCCATAACGCCGTTGGTCACGCGGTTGTCATCAAACATTTCTTTGAACTGGGAAACAAAGGCTTCGTTCTCGGGGGTTTCTACACTCTGAAAATAGTTGAAGCTGGTGTAGTGCCCGGCTGAGTATTCAGAGCCCATCGCCTGAATCTCTTCTTCAGTGGTGGGATAGGCCATGATAGGAATATCTTCGGCGTTGACGCCCGCATCCTTGAACTGGCGGTAGAAAGCAGGGATACTGTCGCCTACTAGGTTGCTAAGGACAAAGTCAGGACTAGCGGCCTTGATTTTGTTGATGATGGTGATAAATTCGGTGGTGCCTAGGGCTGCGTACTCGTCGCCAACGGACTGACCGCCTGCTTTTTCTAGTTCTGCGATCGCAATCCGGTTACTCTCTTTTGGATAGATATAGTCAGAACCGATGAAGAAGCCTCTAGGGCCAAAATTCTCATAGGCATAGGGGATAGAGTCCGTGATCTGCTGGTTGGGCGCAGCGCCTGTGTAGAAGACATTAGAGCTACATTCATTCCCTTCGTAGTAGACCGGATAATAAAGGATAGAATCCGTGTCCTCAAAAACCGGTAATACAGACTTACGACTGGCCGACGTATAGCAGCCTAGAACGCAAACAACCTGGTCTTCCTCGATCAAGCGCTTAGACATCTGGTTGTAGAGATCCCAGTCAGAATTAGGGTTGACAACGACCCTTTCAATCTTGCGGCCACCGATGCCTTCGCCATTTCCTTCCCAGGGGCCAGTCCCTGTATTGATTTGTTCGATGGCTAGAAAGGTCGCATCCTGAAGAGACTTCTCAACAATAGCGATACTACCCGTCGTGGAGTACATAACGCCGACTTTAATCGGGTTCTCACCCAGGTTTGCCTGTGAATCGCTGCCTCCGCCACCACCGCAGGCAGCTAAAACACTAGTTCCAGCCGCAAGAGAGCTGTATTGAAGAAATTTTCTTCGACTAAGATTATTGAAAATACGGGACTGTGACATAGAAACTGCTTGACCTCACACAAACTGGAGTGACTTCTTTTCTTAAAGATGCTTAAGCGCTTAGTGGCTCACCCTAAATTAATCAATGAATTAACTATCTTCGCGGGGCTATCTCTATCGGTTTGCTATAGTTTGGCCACAGTGGTTCGCAGCAACCGCAACTCGCCATAGAAGCATAAAGCCGTAGAAGCGTAGAACAGATAAAGCCTGCCTAACTAGGCAGAACCACCGATAGCTAAGTGGACTGTATAGAGCATCTCGGTCCCGTTTTGTCTCAGTTGATACAAAACTGAGATGGCTTTTTACTTGTATGACAAACTTGTAATTTGCAGCACAAGCCTAGGCTTCTACTGCTTTAAGCAAGACACTCTTGCAGCCAAAGGGCGGCTCTAGACGAAACGGATGGCTGTATAAAGCGTCACACACGGCTGGCTCAGTCAGCATTTCTTTTGCAAGGCTTTTGCTTGCTATTCTTTTAATACGATGATCTGACTGGTCAGCGCTGTATCAGTCGTGACGTAAACAGTGACGAAGACCAGCAGATCTATGCGAACTTGGTCAACTGTTGATTGTGATACTTGCGCTTTAATTTTGAACGCTTCTGTTTCCATGGCTTCTTTTTTTGAACTTTTCTATCAGGTGACTTTATATTTCCTATGCACTTTTTGCTATGAATGCAGAATCTGGTAGTCGTTCTATTAGGACGAATAGCTGTGCTTTGGTATCTGTAGTCACATTTTTAAAAGGTTTGGAACTGTTACAAATGTGACATTGCATAAAAGTTCAAGGAGTCAGTCATGTCTGTCCACGGTGATATCTCTTCTAGCAATGATTCGGTCGGCGTCGCGGTTGTTAACTACAAGATGCCTCGGCTGCACACTCATGACGAGGTGCTGTCAAACTGCAGAAATATCTCAGACATGATTGATGGTATGAAGCTGGGTTTGCCGGGGATGGATCTCGTTGTTTTTCCAGAGTATTCGACTCATGGAATTATGTACGATCCTGACGAGATGATGGAGAATGCGGCAAGTATTCCTGGCCCTGAGACAGAGATCTTTGCCGAAGCATGTATTCGCAACAAGGTTTGGGGCGTGTTTTCTTTGACAGGAGAACGCCACGAAGAGCATCCCAATAAAGTGCCCTACAACACTTTGATTTTGATGAATGATCGCGGCGAAATTGTTCAAAGATATCGAAAGATCATGCCTTGGGCACCCATCGAAGGATGGTACCCAGGAAATTGCACGTATGTTTCCGACGGTCCAAAAGGGCTGAAAATCAGCCTAATTATCTGTGATGATGGCAACTACCCCGAGATTTGGCGCGACTGCGTGATGAAAGGCGCGGAGCTAGTCATTCGCTGTCAGGGATATATGTATCCTTCTAAAGATCAGCAGGTGATTGTCTCTAAGGCGATGGCCTGGATGAACAATACCTATGTAGCCGTGGCAAATGCCGCTGGGTTTGATGGAGTATACAGCTATTTTGGTCACTCGGCGATTGTTGGCTTTGATGGACGTACGCTAGGCGAGTGCGGCGAAGAAGAGAATGGCATTCAGTATGCTGCCCTCTCGAAGTTTGCGATTCGAGATTTCCGTAAGCATTCTCAGTCTCAGAACCATATGTTCAAGCTCTTGCACCGTGGCTACACTGGCATGATTAATTCTGGTGATGGCGATGAAGGCATGATGGAGTGTCCTTATGAATTCTACAGAGAGTGGGTGCTAGATCCGCAGAAGACGAAAGAGAAGGTTGAAGCGTTGACTCGCGGCACAGTAGGTACGGAAGAATGCCCGATTGAAGGTATTCCGAACCCAACAACAGCCGCGCCTGTGATGCCTGCGGTGAAGAAGTCAGAGCCCGTCGTCGTCACTCAGCCCGTCTCTTGAACTTGAATCTTGTAGGAAGTGCAGGTTAGTGGTCGATTACGAAACTTTTGAGCTTGGAGATGTTGCCCTGCAGTCGGGAGCAACATTGCGCGATGCCAAATTAGCGTACAAAACATTCGGTACACTCAATGCGGATAAAAGCAATGTGATTGTTTATCCTACCTGGTACTCAGGGCAGCACTATGACAATGAATGGCTAATCGGGGAGGGAATGGCTCTCGATCCGCAAAAATACTTCATTATCATCCCAAATATGTTTGGGAATGGGCTGTCTTCTTCGCCAAGTAATACGCCCCCACCTTATGACCGCGCTAGGTTTCCTCACGTTACCTTTTACGATAATGTTGCTGCTCAGCATCGACTGGTAACAGAAGAGTTTGGCATTGAGAAGATTGCGCTAGTAACCGGCTGGTCAATGGGCGCTGGGCAAACATACCAATGGGGGATGAGCTACCCAGAGATGGTCGAGCGCATCTTCCCTTTTTGTGGATCTGCTAAGACGAGTCTGCACAATATTGTCTTTTTGGAAGGGGTGAAGGTTGCAATTCAAACAGACGTGGCTTGGAAAAACGGCTGGTATGACAAGCAGCCGAATCAAGGACTGAGGGCGGTCGGCCGAGTTTATGCAGGCTGGGGATTATCTCAGGCGTTTTATCGCGAACGGCTCCATATTGAGATGGGATATTCTTCTTTAGAAGACTTCTTAGTGGCTTTTTGGGAAGGCTTTTTTCTTAAGAAGGATGCTAACAATCTGTTGGCGATGCTGTGGACGTGGCAAAACGGCGATATTGCCAACACGCCAGGGTTTGAGGGTGATTTTGAGAAAGCGCTATCAGCGATAAAGGCAAAGGCGATCGTGATGCCAGGACAGACCGATCTCTACTTTCCACCTGAAGACAATGAGTATGAGGTAGAACATATGTCCGATGCGGAGTTTCGCATGATTCCTTCTATCTGGGGACATTTTGCTGGCGGTGGCATTAATGAGGCTGATACTGAATTTATTGACCGACACATCAAAGAGCTGCTTACAACGTAATTCACGATGCAAGTATCTTCTATTGACTGAACTTTCTGTTGGATTAATTTATTAGTAGCCAATCGCGATGTATTTAACGCCTAAAGAGTCTGAAAGGTTGACCCTGTTTACCGCTGCGGAGATTTCTCGTAGGCGAAAAGAAAGAGGAATCAGGCTGAATGTGCCGGAGGCGATCGCATACATCAGTGACTATATCGTCGAAGGTGCTCGCGAAGATAAGTCTGTGGCCCAGCTAATGTCTGAAGGGGCAGCGCTGTTATCTACAGCCGATGTCTTGCCAGGTGTGCCCGAGCTGATTCCGCTGATTCAGGTAGAGGCTCACTTCAATGACGGCACCAAGCTAGTGAGCGTTCATAATCCTATTCGCCCACTAGAGGCTTAGTCAATGGCAACAACAAACGCAGGTTCCGATACAGATGGTTTTCTAGTGCCGGGCGCAATTGTCTGCGAACCGGGCGCTCTAGAAATTAATGCCGGGCGAGAGTTCAAAACGCTAGAAGTGGCAAACGTGGGCGATCGCCCGATTCAGGTGGGTTCTCACTATCACTTTTTTGAGGTGAACCGGATGCTGCGGTTCGACAGGGCACAGTCGCTGGGATTTCGCCTAGACATTCCGGCGGGGACAGCCGTACGGTTTGAGCCCGGCGATACGAAAACGGTGACGGTGGTGGCCTTAGCAGGCGATCGCATCGTTAGAGGTCTCAACGATCTAGTCAATGGATCGCTAGATGACCCGCAGGTAAGAGAAGCTGCGATCGCCCGTTTAGAAGCGCAGGGCTTCAGCTCGACCTAGTTTTTTGCCTATCAGTTTTTTGCCTCTAATTTTTGCTCATAGAAAAGAGAGATTCGATGGAAATTAGCCGCGATCGCTATGCCGAGCTGTTTGGACCGACCACGGGCGATCGCGTCCGCCTAGCGGATACTTCACTGATTATTGAAGTCGAGCGCGACGATACGGTCTACGGCGATGAGTGCGTCTTTGGCGGTGGCAAAACTCTGCGAGATGGGCTGGGCATGGCCGCTGGTGTCACTGCCGCAGACGGTGCGCTCGACATGGTGATTACTAACGTGCTGCTAGTCGATCCGGTGCAGGGCATCGTCAAAACCGACATCGGTATCAAAGACGGCAAGATTGCTGGCATCGGTAAAGCGGGTAATCCTGGCATCATGACCGATGTGACGCCGAACTTGATCATCAGCGCTAATACTGACGTGCGAGCTGGAGAAGGCTTGATCGCGACCCCCGGTGGTCTAGATAGCCACGTTCACTTTGACAGCGCCGGGCTTTGCGACGAGGCGCTCTCTAGCGGGCTGACCACTATGCTCGGTGGCGGCTTAGGCCCAGTAACAGTGGGCATCTGCTCTAGTGGCGCACATAACTTAGGCATGATGCTGCGGGCCTCTGAAGCTTTCCCGATCAATTTTGGTTTCTTGGGAAAGGGCAGCTCTAGCCTGCCAGAAAGCCTAGTCGAGCAAGTAGCCAACGGCGCGATGGGGCTAAAGATTCACGAGGACTGGGGAGCCATGCCCTCGGCGATCAACACCTGTCTAAACGTTGCTGACGAATACGACTTTCAAGTAAAGATCCACACGGACACGCTCAATGAATCTGGCTACGTCGAAGATACGCTGGCCGCAATCAAAGGCCGCACTATTCACACGTATCACACCGAAGGCGCGGGCGGCGGTCATGCACCAGATATTATCAAAGTCGCTTCCTACGCTCACTGTCTGACCTCCTCAACCAATCCCACCAATCCCTACACCGTCAACACCTTTGATGAGCATCTCGATATGGTGATGGTGTGCCACCACCTCAATCCGAGAGTGCCAGAGGATGTGGCCTTTGCCGAATCTCGCATCCGAGCAGAGACAATCGCCGCCGAAGACATCCTGCATGATATGGGGGCGATTAGCATGTTGGGCTCTGACAGTCAGGGCATGGGCCGCATCGGCGAAGTGATTTGTCGGACTTGGCAGCTAGCCTCCAAGATGAAGGATCAGCGAGGAACGTTGTCTGGGGACAGCGATCGCAACGACAATAATCGGGTATTACGCTATCTAGCAAAATACACAATCAACGTGGCCAGGACCTGCGGCATCGCTGATTATGTTGGCTCGATTGAACCCGGCAAAATGGCCGATATCGTCCTGTGGCGACCAGGGTTCTTTGGTATCAAGCCGGAGCTGGTGATGAAGCAAGGATTTATTGCCTGGTCGCCGATGGGAGAGTCGAATGCCTCGCTAATGACCTGCGAACCGATTGTGTATCGTCCTCAGTGGGGCAGCTTTGGCAGTGCGCCAGCCGCTTCATCTGCCTGCTTTGTGACGCAGCTAGCTTTGGAGCGAGGTTTGGCCGATCGCTTGGGTCTGAGTAAGGAACTGCTGCCAGTGAAAGATACGCGCCAGCTCACTAAAGCTGACATGCTGCATAACGACGTCTGCCCGGAGATTGAGGTAGACCCGGACACCTTTCAAGTGAGGGTAGATGGTGAACTGGCAACTTGTGAACCTGTAGATCAGGTTCCATTAGGACGACTGTATATCTTTCGCTAGTCTGAAAGCCACCAATCTTCAAAAGCCACCCGATCAAAAAATAGAGAAAGCCCGATGGTGCCGACGACATTGCCGCAGGCCGAGCAGAGAATAGAGAGTCAAAGTGATGACCAAAAAGTCGCTGGCAAAAAAGTAACGGGCGCTGCAAGCAGTTCATCACCTCTGCACTTGTCTATGCGGGTTGCTCAAGCGGCTAACGCGAATCAGACTAGTCAATCTTTTGTGGCTCACCAGTATGCGAGCTACCCGTTTCGACTCTCTAGTAATTTGCGCTTAGACCGAGCTGATGCAGAACGAGTGTATGCCTACATTATGAGTGCGGCTCCAGGCGTTTTGTCTGGGGATGATTTGCGGCTAAGGGTAGAAGTCGGCGACCAAGCCTGTCTCTACCTCACCGACCAGTCAGCGACTAAAGTTCACAGCAAGCCCGTGGATGGCCTGCCAGCTCAGGTCATCTGGGAGATACAAGTCGGCAAGGAAGCCTATTTTGAATATGTTCTAGAACCCATTATCCTATTTGATTCGGCAGCGCTGACTCAGCGGGTAGAGGTGACTTTGCATCCGTCTGGACGGTTTATCTCCGGCGAAATCATTGTGCCAGGACGAATTGCTAGAGGGGAGTTTTATGAATTTGAACAGTTTGAAAGTCGGCTACGGGTGCGATCGCCAGATGGCCGGATATGCTTCGCAGACAATCTGCGATTGACCGGGCAAGCCAATCGATTCAAGCACAGCGCATTTGTGACTGAGTATCCGCTGCTAGGAAACTTTGTTGCAGTTGTGCCGGGAATCGCATTAGATGATTTGTTGAGGAAGCTTCAACAGCATGAAATTCCAGCGGACACTTTGCAGGCGTGTGAGTCACCGCTGCCCGGTTGCAATGGCATTCTAGTGCGGGCGATCGCCACCAAAGTCAATGCGCTTAAGACCTATCAACGCTATCTGCTCAACTGCATTCGCCAGCTAGCAGCACAGCCTTTGTTGCCAATTATTCCGAAGTGATTGGCCGAAGCGAATCGGGACAGAAAAGGGGCGAAATCTCTCTACCTAGCTGACTGACAAAAAAGTATTGCCGATGGAGTGAATCGTGTTTTCAGCTAGGGATAAGCCGTGTTTGCAGAGGAAAGAAGAACGATGTAATTCAGCGGTTTCTGGCAGTTTGGCCTTTGGTGATTTAGCTAAGCCGCGCGATCTCATTAAACTGCTCAAAATCTTCTAGGAGATCGCTACGGTGAGTTTCAACCGCCTGTCGAATCCGCACCGTTTCATCTTCAGCAGCGTGCTGTAGCATGCTGACAATATCGCCAATATCCACAGCGCGAGTCGCGGATAATTTGAGGATAATTAAGTAGGGTAGATCGATAATCTGTAGACCTTCTAGCGTTTTAATAGGCGCGTCTAACGCAGCTGTCACCCATGATTGCTCAGGAGCATGGAGAAGATCGATGAGTTCACCTTCGGCAGATTGCCAGCTAGAACCACCAAAGCTAATAATACCTAGCTGAGACCAGCCAGCCAGCTGAAGCGCGTGCTCAACAGCAGTAGCATCCTCTGCCAAAACCATTAAATCTATATCCTCAGTGAATCTAGCAGGCTGATAGTGAGCTGAGGCTACGCCACCGACGACCACATAGCGTAAACCATCAGGTAGTAGCAATTTAAGCTTATCAGCACTGACTAGCATCGGATTAAGCCTACGAATGACCTTAGGTAACACAGGTGGTCGCAGAGCATGATCGGATGCGGTGCAACGAGTTTTTGTCAAAGCCAGTAATGCTTTGACGGTAGGTCTATTGAGTATCGATTTGCGGGCTAGCATAGCTTCTATATTAGCGATATCTGTTGTAATAGCGATATCTAGCGGCAACATCGAAACGCCTAGAGCCCGAATCGAACAGTGATGTCATTCAGCAGCATGTAGCAGTGTGGGTTTGATACTCATCCCCTAACCTGAAAACAATCATCTCATAACTTTTGGAGATATTTCGCAACACAATTCCAGTGTTTTTGTTAAGCAGCGGCTCAGTTTTCATTCCCTTGCTTAATAATAAGAACTCTGGCATTTCAATTCTCAGATAACACTTACCCCTCGGATTTTCTGCGATGGCTCCTTCCGACCAAATTGTAAACCGCTTTATTAATCGCCCATCAGTTCCGACTCAGCAAGGTCTTTACGATCCACGAAATGAACATGATGCTTGCGGTGTAGGCTTTGTGGTGCAGATGAAAGGGCAGGTCTCTCACGATATTGTTCGGCAGGGTCTGACAATATTGCTGAACTTGGACCATCGGGGCGCAGTGGGCGCTGAACCCAACACGGGTGACGGGGCGGGTATCCTGCTCCAGATACCGCATCGGTTTATGACGAAGGTAGCAGCCGCTGAGGGGGTTACCTTGCCAGCGTCGGGTCAATATGGCGTGGCGATGGTGTATGCCAGCCCAGATAGCGAGATCCGTGCTAAAAGCAAAAAAGACTTTGAAGCGATTGTCGCAGACGCGGGTCTAGATCTGTTGGGCTGGCGAGATGTGCCGACAGATAATTCTTCTTTGGGGCCGACTGCTCAAAAGAGCGAACCTTCTATACTGCAAGCGTTTATCGGTCGTGGCAGTCTCGGCGCGGAGGCCGATAAGCTGACAATGGAGCGCAAGCTGTATGTGGTGCGTAAGCAGGCCCATCGCATTACCAACCAGATCGATAGCTATTGGTATGTGGCTAGCCTGTCTTGCCGTACGATTGTGTATAAGGGCATGTTAATGCCCTTGCAGGTGGGTAACTATTATCCAGATTTGCACGACGCTGATATGGAAAGTGCGCTGGCGCTGGTGCATTCTCGCTTTAGTACGAATACGTTTCCAAGCTGGGAGCGATCGCACCCCTATCGCTATATCGCTCATAACGGCGAGATCAACACCCTGCGCGGCAATATCAACTGGATGACCGCTCGCCAGTCAATGTTCGAGTCCGAGCTGTTTGGTGAAGACCTTGACAAAGCTAGACCGCTGATCAACGTTCAAGGCAGTGACTCGACTATTTTTGACAACACGTTAGAGCTGTTGGCTTTGAGCGGGCGATCGCTGCCTCACGCGCTGATGATGATGGTGCCCGAGCCCTGGTCTGGCCATGCGACTATGGACGCCAAAAAGAAAGCATTTTATGAATATCACTCTTGCCTGATAGAGCCGTGGGACGGGCCAGCCTCGATTGCCTTTACCGACGGCACTCAGATGGGCGCAGTCCTAGATAGAAATGGCCTACGCCCTGGCCGCTACTACGTCACCAAAGACGACCGGGTGATTATGGCCTCTGAAGCCGGTGTGCTGCCAGTCGCGCCAGAAGATATTGTGAAAAAAGGTCGCCTAGAACCTGGCAAAATGTTCTTAGTCGATACTAAAGCTGGCAAGATTGTTTCAGATGAAGAAATCAAACAACAAATCGCGACTGAGCAGCCCTACCAAACCTGGCTAAACGAGAATCTTGTTTCTCTCGATGATTTAAGCTCGACTGACGATAAAGACTTTGAAGAAGCGCCTGAAGTCGATACTAGCCCTAGCGCGGTTACCAAAAGGCAGATGGCCTTTGGCTATACCTTTGAAGAATTGCGGATGCTGCTCTCTCCGATGGGTAAAAATGGGGTAGAAGCCATTGGCGCGATGGGTACAGATACGCCGCTGCCCGTTCTCTCCAATCGGCCAAAGCTGCTATACAACTACTTTCAACAGCTATTTGCCCAGGTTACCAATCCGCCGATCGACTCTATTCGCGAAGCGATCATCACCTCTGCAACAACAACCATTGGATCAGAGCGAAACCTGTTAGAACCTACGCCCGAAAGCTGCCGTTTACTTCAGCTAAAGACGCCCTTTATTACGAACGCTGAGCTGGCTAGGATTAAGCACAATACTCAGTTCAAGACGAGCGTTTTGCCGATCTTGTTTGATCCTGATCAGGGTGAAGCAGGTCTTAGCGGTGCGATTGAAGCGCTGTGTCTAAAGGCCGATGAAGCCATTGAGTCTGGCCATGAAATTCTCATCCTCTCCGACCGCGATATTACTCAAAACAGAGCGCCGATTCCCGCTCTGTTAGCCGTTGCCGGGTTGCACCATCATCTGATTCGTCAGGGTACTCGCACCCAGGTAGGACTTGTGCTCGAATCAGGTGAGCCGCGTGAGGTGCATCACTTTGCGGTGCTGCTGGGCTATGGCTGCGGCGCAATTAATCCGTACATGGCCTTCGAGACTTTTCAGCGAATGATCGAAGAGAATCTGCTGCGTGACATCTCTCTAGAGGCTGCTTGCAAGAACTATATCAAGGCGGCAACAAAGGGCGTTGTCAAAGTCGCGTCTAAAATCGGCATCTCGACGCTACAGAGCTATCGGGGCGCGCAGATTTTTGAGGCGATTGGCCTGAACAGCTCTGTGATTGACAAGTACTTTACCTGGACCGCTTCTCGCATTCAGGGCGTTGGTTTAGATGTGCTAGCCGAAGAAGCAATTCAGCGGCATCGTCATGCCTTCCCTGAGCGATTGGCAACAGGTAGCAACAACACGGCTACGCTAGACGTGGGCGGTGAATACCAGTGGCGCAAGGACGGTGAAGCTCATCTGCTGAGTCCGCAGAGCATTCATCTGTTGCAGCAGGCGACTCGTGATGGCAAATATGAGCTGTTTAAGAAGTACTCAGCGCTGGTAAACGAGCAGGGCAAGCAGTTTTTCCGATTGCGCGATCTGTTGGAGTTTACGCCGCAAGCGTCAATTCCAATTGAGGAAGTTGAGCCGATTGAGGCGATTATGAAGCGCTTCAAAACAGGGGCGATGAGCTACGGTTCGATTTCGCAAGAGGCGCATGAGACCTTGGCGATCGCCATGAACAGAATCGGTGGCCGCTCCAACACTGGCGAAGGCGGCGAAGACCCCGCTCGCTACACCTGGACAAACGAGCAGGGCGACTCTAAAAATAGCGCCATCAAACAAGTTGCTTCTGGTCGCTTTGGCGTGAATAGCCTGTATCTGTCTCAGGCCAAAGAGATCCAGATTAAAATGGCCCAAGGTGCCAAGCCAGGAGAAGGCGGCCAGCTACCGGGCAAGAAGGTCTATCCCTGGATTGCTAAGGTCCGTAACTCTACGCCAGGGGTAGGTTTAATCTCGCCGCCGCCTCACCACGACATTTACTCCATCGAAGATCTCGCCGAGCTGATTCACGATCTCAAGAACGCCAATCGTGCGGCTAGAGTCAGTGTGAAGCTGGTTTCAGAAGTTGGCGTTGGTACGATTGCCGCAGGTGTAGCCAAAGCGCATGCCGATGTGGTTCTAGTTTCCGGCTTCGACGGTGGCACGGGCGCGTCGCCCCAGACTTCGATCAAGCACGCGGGACTGCCTTGGGAGTTGGGACTCGCCGAGACGCATCAGACACTGGTGTTGAACAATCTGCGTAGCCGGATCGTGATTGAGACCGATGGGCAGATGAAGACTGGGAGGGATGTGGCGATCGCGGCCCTACTCGGCGCAGAAGAATTCGGCTTTAGCACCGCACCGCTCGTCACTTTGGGCTGCATCATGATGCGCGTCTGCCATCTCAACACCTGCCCGGTAGGGGTCGCCACCCAAAACCCAGAGCTGCGTAGTAAGTTCAGCGGCGATCCGGCCTACACCGTCAACTTCATGAAGTTCATCGCCCAAGAAACCAGAGAAATTATGGCCGAACTGGGCTTCCGCACCCTAGATGAGATGGTTGGTCGCACTGAAATGCTCGCGCCTAAGAAGGCCATTGATCACTGGAAGGCAAAAGGCATCGATCTTTCTCCTTTATTACACAAGCCAGAAGTCGGCCCCGAAGTAGGCCGCTACTGCACCCAGGCTCAAGACCACGGCTTAGATAAATCTCTCGATATCACCCAACTGTTGGAGATTTGTAAACCCGCCATCGAGAAAGGAGAAAAAGTCAAAGCTACCTTGCCAATTACCAACATCAACCGCGTCGTCGGTACTATCGTCGGCAACGAAATCACCAAGAACCACTGGGAAGGCTTGCCCGAAGACACCGTTCACCTGCATTTCCAGGGCACTGCTGGTCAAAGCTTTGGCGCATTCACGCCCAAAGGCATGACTCTAGAGCTAGAAGGCGACGCCAACGACTATCTCGGCAAAGGGCTCAGCGGCGGTAAGCTGATTCTCTATCCGCACAAGTCCTCTACCCTAGTGGCCGAAGACAACATCGTCACTGGCAACGTCACCCTCTACGGGGCCACTCGCGGCGAAGCCTACATCAACGGTCAAGCTGGAGAACGATTCTGTGTCCGCAATTCCGGTGCTCAAGCCGTGGTAGAAGGCGTCGGCGACCACGGCTGCGAATACATGACGGGCGGTAAGGCGATCATCTTGGGCCGGACCGGACGCAACTTTGCCGCCGGAATGAGTGGCGGCGTGGCCTACGTGCTAGACGAAGCGGGAGACTTTGCTAGTCGCTGCAACACCGAAATGGTCGGCCTAGAAAAAGTCGAAACCGTCGGCGAACAGCAAGAGTTGCGAGAGATTGTTCAACGTCATCTAGACCTCACTGGCAGCAACAAAGCCAAAACAGTCCTATCAGACTGGGAAAACATCCTGCCCAAGTTTGTGAAAGTAATGCCCCGCGACTACAAGCGAGTATTGCAACACATTCAAAAAGCCCTCGCTGATGGTCTGAGTAATGACGAAGCGATGTCCGCCGCCTTTGAAGAAAATGCTCGTGACCTAGCGAGAGTCAGCGGTAGCTAGATACCACCCTTGACTCATCGCCTGAAGTAAATCCCCTCCTCGGAGGGGTGCCCCGAGCGTAGTCGAGGGGCGGGGTGGGTCCGGCAACCTGCGATACACACCGGACC
>NZ_JADEXO010000197.1 GCF_015207105.1 cf. Phormidesmis sp. LEGE 11477 | reverse complement strand
CCTATCCCCTATCCCCTACTACCCCATCATCTCAGCCTAACAATTAGCCTCGACAGAGCACTAAGATAATATCGCCACGTTTGTAGCTCATCGCCTATCGCTTTTCGTATCGTCGGCAAGTACGACACAGGCGTTGCGAAGGTTGCGGCGGGCGTGCAAAATGCCTTCTTGGTGTCCGAGGGTTTGGGCGATTTCCAGGTGCTTTTGATGATACGCGATCGCCTGCTGATGGTCTCCTTTGCTAGCGGAAATGCTGCCTAGCCCGGATAGCGCGCTGGCTTCTCCTAGCTGGTCGCCGATCGCTTGGGCAATCTCTTTTTGTTGGGTAAAGTAGCGTTCAGCTTTGGCGCGATCGCCCGCCGCGTGATAGGCGCTACCGAGTCCGCCTAGGGCGTTACTTTCTCCTTGACGGTGGCCGATTTGCTGCGCTTTGGTGAGATGCTGATGATGAAGCGCTATGGCCTGTTCAAATTCGCCCAAGGAATAGCAGCAGCTACCGAGATTGCCCAGGGCTGCGCCTTCCATTTCTAGATCTTGAATTTGGCGTGCGATCGCTAGGTGCTGTTGGTGATGTTCTTTAGCCTTTGTATATTCTCCTTTCGACTCGTATAGATTGCCAAGACTGCCCAAGGCGATCCCTTCAGCAAAGGGTAGATTTGCCTGGCGAGCCAAGTTGAGAAACTGTTGGTGATGGCGAAGGGCGCTGTCATAGTCACCTTGGGAATAGTACACATCTCCGAGCGCGCCGAGCAGTAGGCCCACGTCGATCGGCTCACCGACTGATCTAAACATCTCCAGGCTTTGCTGGTAGTACTGGGCGGCTTGAGGGTATTGATTTTGACTGAAGTAGCTTTCTCCTAAAAACTGAAGCATGCGAGCGTTCCAGCCGTCGGGCGGGGTATGGTCGAGGCGCTCTGCAAGGGCGCGATAGAGGTCGGTGCGAACGGCGTTGTAGCCCCAAAGTTTGAGCTGGTAGTGCAGCATTTCTTGGGTGGGGGTGTGGGGCCGGGTGCAAAGTAGGGTAAAGGCGCGTTCCCATTCTTGAATGTCGCAGAGGTGCTGAGCTGCCTGTAGATAGCCTTTGACCTGGGTGAGGTTGTCGCTGTTTTGGGGTGGGCGATAGCGAGTCAGCCAGTTGATCAAGGCGCGGCACTGAGTGCGCCGATGGCCGGGGGGCATTTGGCGCAGGTATCTGGGCAGGATGCCGAGCTGGGCTAGTACGGGTAGGGCATCTGGAAGCAGAGGGGCTGTCATATGCGGCTAGAGGAACTGTTCAAAGCGTAGCGCGACTACATCGTATGTTTAGCCCGTTCGTTATCGCTTCACTGTTCTCAAAGTAGTCTCGCGATTACAATTTTTAGTGAAGGAATATCCTCTTCTACTACCTGCCAGACTCACTCTAGATTTACACGTAGATAGTCATGAATGAGAACATCTCTTGTCCCTGCAATCTTCTTCCAAGGGATATCGAGATTGGCTTGGCGATAGAGATAATCATTACTATTCATAGAGGGATGGCTTCTTGTAAAACTTGTTTTCTGATAATGGGATGCAGCGTATCTGGTTCTGCTAGATCTACTTTGCAGCCAAGTAGTTATTCGAGTGCTTGAATCAGGCCAACATAGTCAAAGAGAGAAACGTCTTTGTCTAGATCTGCTAGCAGATCTACATCACTATCTGCTCTGTCTGTACCCTTTGCGACTGAGCCAAAGATTCGTAGATTGTGAGCACTGTGTTGCTCTGCAATTTCTAGAATGGCTTGTCAATGTTCTAGCAGCTTATTTTTGAGAGCCATTTCATCACACCAAATGGTGCTAATAGTATAGTCGTCGGGTGCATACTCTGCGAAAAGCTATTCTGATTTCGCCGTTGGCTAGGTGATGGTTTTTGTCGTCAGCCTATGCCGAGTCAGCAGGGAAGAGCACTACTCTTAATAAGAAGAAATCTGTTCTTGATAGCGTAATGGTGGTCAATATGCTCTTGCCCGAGATAGATCTAGAGAATTTGCCTGAACTGGGTAGAGTAGTTCTAGCGGAGGTTGAGCCCGTTTTGCCAACGGACAGGGTGGGAGAGAGGGGCATGATTAACCGAGCGCACGCGATTGCTATCAAGAACTGGCTGGGAAAGTATCGACCTTCGGCTAGTGCTTCGGGGCAGGGTACTGCCCGAGGGTATCAAGAGGCGTATTGTCATTTGCGTGAGATAGGCGCGCTACAACAAGCGCTGATTGTAAAACGGGTATCTCTACGGATACAGAAGGCTGTGGCTAGGCAGCGGTGGCGGCACTTTGAAGAGACGCAGCGAAGAGAGCCGAAATAGCGCGATGGGCTGAAGTACGAGAGCGACAATATGTTTTTGGTTCCCCTTGTATGTTTGGAGGGGTAATGGAATTTGAACCGTCAAGAAGCTCGTGATACCAGCAAGGAGTTTGAGTTTCCGTCCCCTTGCGGGGTAATAGAATTTGAACCGTTGTAGGTACTGTAACCAGTACCTGAGGCCCCAATTTGGTTTCCGTCCCCTTGCGGGGTAATGGAATTTGAACCTCTAAACCAACCAGAAGACACTTTGACGGTGTCGTTTCCGTCCCCTTGCGGGGTAATGGAATTTGAACCCGATCGAGGAGAGAGGCAGAAGGGTGCCCTCATTCGTTTCCGTCCCCTTGCGGGGTAATGGAATTTGAACAGCTGGCTCAACCGCATGTGTCTCCCTGACACTGTCGGGTTTCCGTCCCCTTGCGGGGTAATGGAATTTGAACCACTAGCAATGCGAATTATTGAAAATTCTTAATTTTGTTTCCGTCCCCTTGCGGGGTAATGGAATTTGAACTATTGATGCGGCAGGTCACAAAGCCACTCAAAACGTTTCCGTCCCCTTGCGGGGTAATGGAATTTGAACACTTTGACTACACGGATGAAACTGCCGTGTTGGCTGTCGGGTTTCCGTCCCCTTGCGGGGTAATGGAATTTGAACTTCGAATCTGAATGCCGTCGTCGTGCTCCACAGGATGTTTGTTTCCGTCCCCTTGCGGGGTAATGGAATTTGAACTGGACTTCTCTTGACAGCGACATTCAAAATCGCATGTTTCCGTCCCCTTGCGGGGTAATGGAATTTGAACACGTAAAGTATTGTAAGTACTGTAATAATTATCTGGTTTCCGTCCCCTTGCGGGGTAATGGAATTTGAACCAAATATGCGCGGGCAAGGTTTCAGTCAAAAAAGTTTCCGTCCCCTTGCGGGGTAATGGAATTTGAACGCTACTGACATTGCTTTGAAAGTAGCACAAGCTAACGGGTTTCCGTCCCCTTGCGGGGTAATGGAATTTGAACCACTTATCCCAAGCTCAGAGATTGGCTAAATCGCAATGTTTCCGTCCCCTTGCGGGGTAATGGAATTTGAACGTGCGCTATACGCCGCGATTTACAATGATTGTTAAGTGTTTCCGTCCCCTTGCGGGGTAATGGAATTTGAACCCCTTCCGAACCTGCCGCCGACCGTATCACTTACAAGACGTTTCCGTCCCCTTGCGGGGTAATGGAATTTGAACCATTCTTTCTAAATACTTTGATTCAGGAAAGCGACAGTGTTTCCGTCCCCTTGCGGGGTAATGGAATTTGAACCATCTCTGAAATGCTTTCAGTAAGTTTGACGTGGTTTCCGTCCCCTTGCGGGGTAATGGAATTTGAACGAAGCAATTATTGAAAGGTTTGCAGAGTAAATCTTTAGTTTCCGTCCCCTTGCGGGGTAATGGAATTTGAACATGGTCGGAAGAAGGGGAAACGTTCAAAGTCGATGATGGTTTCCGTCCCCTTGCGGGGTAATGGAATTTGAACCAAAGTTGAAAAAGACGAAAAGTAATTTTCATTTGTTTCCGTCCCCTTGCGGGGTAATGGAATTTGAACGTACCTGGATTTGCAGAAGGGCTTTACCATCAAGAGAGTTTCCGTCCCCTTGCGGGGTAATGGAATTTGAACAACTCAATGGCAAGCTGATAATGACGTTCAAGCTTAATGTTTCCGTCCCCTTGCGGGGTAATGGAATTTGAACCCCTGGTCTTTGAAAGCCTGACGGAGAGCAGCTTTCAAAAGCCAAATTCGCTAGGGTCTAAAAAAGGCCGTAGCAGATGAGAATCACTGTCAAGAAAGTGCCCTTAATTTGGGCTCAAAGCCTTACACAGTAGTTAATTCTCTAGGGTCGACGAAAGAATGCGGTTTTCAAGGTTCTATAGACCCTAGCGAATTTAGGAGTCTGAGCCAACAATATAGTCAATATCAACGAATGTCGATAGATTTTGTGGACTCTTCATATTTTTTGACAAAATATGGCGACTCGCATAGTTTCAGTATGCGAGCCGCTGTTCTGCAAACCTGGTCACAGTCAGAGTTTGCAGGTAACGCTTACTCCGCTCGCGAAGCTAGCCGCAAGATCTCCCTCACGACGCCGCTCTTTCCGCGAAAGTTCAGCAGCTCTACTTCCCCTCGCAGCGCCCCTGACTCTTTTAGCGCAAACACTGCCTGCGTCAGCGAATGATTCATGTATCCGGTGATAATCACAATCAAATCACAGTGCTCTAGCTTCTGCCGCACCACTCGCTTTTGATGCCGCCCCTCCCAGGTCGGCGGTACCTCCGCGCAGCGTCGCAAACCATACTTTTCAGTCAGCTCATGAATCACCTCTCGGCGCGTCGCCTCATGGCCCCCCACGATTCCTAATACAAGATTAGAAAGATTGGGTTCAGACTCCCCTGTATCCGCCGCTGTCTTCAAATGCGCGTCGGCTGCCCCCGACATCGCCGCGATGTACAGCAGCAGCTCATCTACCTGCTGCTCTAGCTCCCACACCCGAAGCTGCAAGTCATCAAACTCCTTTGCCAGTCCGGTGTTCGTCTGCTTCAGCCACGTTAGCTCTCTATCCGCATAGCGCAACAGCTCTTCACTGTCTCGCTTGAGCTGATTGTAGTCTGCTCGCAGCGCTGACAGCCGCTGCACTAACTGCTGATTCTCCTGCTGCGCGTTTGCCAACACCGTTCCACCAGAAGACACGCATCGCATCATCAAGCCAATACACTCAAGCGACATCTTTAGCCGCTCTTGACAAGCCCTTTGTAATACTTTCATCGCTCTACCCCGCTAGCCTTACAACAATTAATGCCGTCCGAATCAAATCTTCAATCTCTACAACAACATCACCACACAAATCGCAGTGAACCCGCCCATCGTCCACACAGAGGTATCCGCACTCCACCGCAAATGCCACCCACGTCTGCACCTTGGCTGCTGCTGCTTTTGCCTCAGACAGCTTCGCTACAAAAGAAGTTTTATAATGCCGCTGCTCCCAGGCCGCAGCCAAGTGCATACAAACCTCCCGCGAGACTTCTCGCAGCTTCGCCACTAGCGGACTCTCTTCTTCCGGCAAGTTTGGCAATAGCCAGTGCAGCCTCATCGCTTCATTGAACGCCAGCTGGTAGGCCAGCAGTTCCTTGTAGCCATGCGGGTGATAATTCGCTGCAAAGATTGTTGCGTAATTTTGTTTCATGATTTTCTCCTTTTTTATTACTGAGTGAAACAGGGAAATTGGT
>NZ_JADEXO010000196.1 GCF_015207105.1 cf. Phormidesmis sp. LEGE 11477 | reverse complement strand
AGTTTGGCCAAGAAGAAGAGACATACAACATCGTTGCAGCGCACGGCTACTTCGGTCGTCTGATCTTCCAATACGCATCGTTCAACAACAGCCGTTCGCTCCACTTCTTGTTGGGTGCATGGCCTGTAGTCGGCATCTGGTTTACTGCTCTTGGTATTTCCACGATGGCGTTCAACCTGAACGGGTTCAACTTCAACCAGTCCATCATCGACTCACAGGGTCGTGTGATTGGTTCTTGGGCTGATGTCTTGAACCGTGCGAACCTGGGTATGGAAGTAATGCACGAGCGCAATGCTCACAACTTCCCGCTCGACCTGGCTGCTGGCGAAGCTGCTCCTGTAGCTTTGACTGCGCCTGCAATCAACGCATAGTCGACTGTTCCTTGATTGGACAACTGAATAAACTGAAGAGCCCTCTGTACGCTGTACAGAGGGCTTTTTGCTGCTGACTCGGATGTAGAGAACTACAAGAGGGGGACTCGTCCGGTTGAGAATAGTTTGTAGCCGATTGCCATCACCATGAAGGCGAGAAAGAACTCCCACAGGCTAGTCGGATTGAGGATGGCGCGGCTGCTCATAAAGACCGCCAGAATACCGATTGCCGTCGAGACCCAGCCAATCTCTTTGAACTCATCGGGTAGGAAGACTATCGATAGTACGCCGATGGCAAGAAAGAGGACTGAGACATCGGCAGCAATCCCTCGCCACCAGTAGGGATAGACGTTGGTGGTAAATAAGATGTTGTGGCCGAGCAGGTAGATACTGTATATCAGCAGGCAGAAGCCAGTCAGCTTAACGAAAGCACGCATGAGAGATAGGGAGGGTAAGAGGTCACTTACGCTTAGAGCACCCACATCCATCGCTCGAAGAAACATCTGCGTAGAAGCATTGCTACGGCTGGTCTAATAGTGGCTCAGCGCTTTGAACCGCTCCCTGCTTCGACTTCATCTTCATCGGCCTTAGCAATAGCCAGCTTGCAAAGAAGAAAGTGGCTGTACATAGCTGAACGATATCAATTGCCGATAGGTAACCATCCATCAAGGCTGCCAACGTTCTGTCCGAAATACCGAACACCCAGGAAGCGGTCCCTATCGACCAGATTCCTGTTTTGAGTGTCCACAAAAAGTCTTCTGCTCCCGGTGGAATGGGAATCATCGTGCTCTTTCCTCTTTCTGCTGTTTTTGGCGCTGCCGCTTTGCAGAGCTTCCGTTTGCTTTAGTAACGTTTTGTTTAGTACTTTCGTTTTAACAGAGAAAAAGAGGGCTATGTTCTCTCCATAGGTAGGGATAGCCCTAACCCAATTTGCTTGCGGAATTATCTAGTAGAGATACCAGTTGGGTTTTATGCAATGTCCACACTTCGCTCTAGTGCTTTTTCCAAAATTTCGCGATCGCCCATCGCCGCCCAGATCCCAATATCCAAATCTCCCTTGCCTGAAACAGAGATCTTGATATCTTCGTCTGAAATCTCGCAGGCTAGCTTTTCAACCTGTTGATCTTTGGTTCTATTTAGGTTTGCCGCAATTCTTAGCAGTCCGGCAAGCACCCATACGATCTGCTGCTGTCGTTTGGATAGACGCCTAAACTGTCCGTGCTTTTTCTTCGGTCTAGCTTTGCGGTGATAGCGAATAACCTGACCGATCAAGACCATCTCTTCGTCAGTAAATCCGCGCGGATCGGCTTTTTTGAGGATGTAGCGAGAGCTCTTGTGGTAGCTCTTGAAAGAAAGGTACTGACCAATGTCGTGGAGCAAAGCGGCGTATTCTAAAACGTCTTTTTCTAATGAGCTAAGCTGATGGAGCGATCGCGTCTCATCGAATAGCTGCAGCGCTAGCTTAGCAACATGGCGATTGCTCTCCCAGTCCGACTTGTATTTATGGACAAGCTGAGCAGCTTTACGCTGACGCAGATCGCCTTCTACACGAAAGTCAGTTACATCTTTACCGTAGCGATCGATGTAGTCAAGAATCATGCCTTCGCGCAAAGAAGCATCGCACAGTGTCATTTCTTCTACATCGGCCATCTTGAGTAGCTGCGTGAGCAAAATACCGCCGAGATGAATGGCGTCACTACGCTTGCTGCTGATGCCGTCAACTTTTTCACGTTTGTTCGCATCGAGCTTGACTAGTTTCTCAGTCAGCTTTTCGAGGTCTTTGAGCTGAACGACCTCGGCGTTGACAGATTGTAGTTCGGTATCGTGTCTAGCGATGTAGGCGGCTTCGCCCAGGGTGCGGTTGGTCCCAGAAGTGCCAATGACGCGAGTAAATCCGATTTTTTTGGCTTGGGCGATCGTATCTTTGGCCAGAAAGCGAATGTGTGATTCTAGAACGCGGCGAGCTTCTTCGCCGATGGTGTTGTCCTTATCTTCAAACATGTCGAGCAGTCGAATCACGCCGAGCTTCACACTGGTGCCAAACAGAATATCTGTGCGATTGCCAACAACGGTCTCGGTACTGCCGCCGCCGATATCGATGACTAGGGCGTTTTCTTCTTTCTCCAAGGCGATCGCATTTCTCGCTGCCAAAAAAATTAGTCGCGCTTCCTCCTTGCCCGAAATGATGCGCGGCTCAATTTTGGTACGGCGAATGATTTCATTGAGAAAGCTTTCGCCGTTTTCAGCCTCACGGGTGGCGCTAGTCGCGACGGTGATAATGTCATCGACGCCGAGCTGATCGGCGAGCTGCACATAGCGCTCGATGGTATCGAGCCCGACTTGGTAAGCATGGTCGCTCAGCCGATTGTTAGAAAACACGCCGACGCCCAGCTTGGCCATTTCTTTGACTCGTTCAATCACCTCAAAATTTCGCTTTTGTAGCACATTGACTACAATCATGTGAATAGAATTGGTGCCAATATCAATCGCAGCCAGTTTCACGGCGGAAACCTCATCAGTAGCGTCTGTCTAAAGAGTATAGGAACTGTGCCACTATCAGAAGAAGCAAAAAGCAAGACATCTGGCCAACGACCGCTGAGTACTGAGCGGTTTCTCTATCCCGCTAAGCTAGTGATGACCTGTTGAGTGCAACCTTATGTAATCTTATGGACTATGAGCAAATCAAGTATGAATTAGAGAACTCGGCAACGCTAAAGCTAATGCGAAGCCGAAATATTGCTCTGATTGCTAGCTTTTTGTACAAGCAGTTTAAGGTGGCGCAGCGAGTGTCGATTCCTCAGATAGAGCTAGAGGAGAAGCTGGCTGATTATTCCACATACTTGCAGGGTATCTACTCTGAGCTATCACTGCAGCCACCGAAAGCCTACCTCAATGAATGGATCAATGCTCAGCTACTGCGTAAGACGTTTGCTAGATCAGGCGAGTCAGATGAACCCGTCTTTAGTTTGACACCCGAAGCAGAAAAGGCGCTGGCCTGGTTAGAAGACTTGCAGCAGCGCGACGAATTTATCGGCACAGAGTCTCGCTTTTTGCAAATTCTATCGCTGCTAAAAGAGATTAAGGAAGGGAGTACGGCGGATGTAGAAACGCGAGTGGCTCAGCTAGAGAGCGATCGCGATCGCATCCAGCAAGAGATCGATACTATCAGAGCAACGGGCGCGGTCGATCCCTTTAACGAAACGCAACTGCGCGAGCGATTTATGTCAGCCAATAGCCTGACTCGTCAGTTGATGAGTGACTTTAGAGCGGTAGAACAAAAGTTTAGAGAGCTGACTCGCAAGGTTCAAGCAGATCAGCTAGAAGCTGATAGCCGTCGCGGAACCGTCGTCGGCAAAGTATTAGATGCAGATGACGCCCTCAAAGAATCTGATCAGGGCCGTAGCTTCTATACCTTTTTTAACTTTTTGATGTCAGAGAGTAAGCAGCGCGAGCTGAAGGAGTCGATTACAGCAATCTATGAATTGGACGAGCTGCGATCGCTCACTCGCAACTACGGCTTTTTGCGTCGAATTATCCGTAACCTGCTCGACTCAGCCGACCACATCGTGCAATCCAACCAGCGCCTGACCGAGAAGCTTCGGCAGATGCTAGACGAGCGCAATCTTAGAGAAAATCGGCGAGTTGCAGATCTGATTGTCGACGTACAGCGCCTTTCTAGGCAGATTGCTCCTCAAGCCATCAATGAATCCGCCTTTTGGCGGCTAAACGGCGCTCCAAAAATCAACTTGATGATGGAGCGCCCGCTACATCCATTAGAAGATACAGAAGCCCCTACATTTGCCGATCTTGACTTTTCAGATCTCCTCGATCATGAACTAGAAGCAGAATTAGACGAACTCGCCCAGCAGTTTTATGTAGACGAGGCGCTACTAGCCCAGCGGATTGATCGGGCCTTAGAAGATCGAGACAATATTGCACTGAGCGAGCTATTAGAGTGGTATCCCGTCACGCAAGGACTGCCAGAAGTTGTCGCCTATCTCTCTTTGGCGACCAAAGCTGAACGGCATTCTGTAGAATTTAGTACAATCGACTTGATGAAGATCGAAGGCTTAGCACCCGACTCTTGGCTTCAGCTCAAGCTGCCGAAGGTCGTTTTTTATCGATAGGAGAGGATTTTTTTGGCCTTGAACAGCACCTTATCTGAGACTCCGCCCTATGCGCCTGTTTTGATCAAGCTTTTACAGGGCGTGGTATACAGCGACGACAATCCATACTGGGATCAGCTCCAAAGCTATCTCACCCCGGTGAGCGAATACTTCGGTAAAATTGGTCTACGGGTACAAAACTATGAGACTCAGGGATTCGCCTATCTAGAACAGCCCGATCCCGACCCTGATGATCCGCCAGCCGAGCGACTACCTCGCCTAGTGATTAGGCACCGATTAAGCTTTAAGGCAACCATATTTTATGTGCTATTGCGTGAGCAGCTCAGACAATTTGATGCGAGCGATGAGATTGGACGCCTAGTGCTAAGTATGGAGGAGCTGCGCGATTTGCTGCAGCCGTATCTGCCAGAAGGCAACAACGAAGTCAAGTTTCACATTGAAGTCAAAGCGCTGGTGAATAAGACCGTGCGAGAGACGGGTTTTTTGAAGAAGCTGACCGGAGACGATGATAATTATGAGGTCTGTCCGATTATCAAAGCCAAGATTGACGCTGAAATGTTGGAACGGTTGACACAAAAGCTAGAAGATTATGCAGACGATTTCTCTGACCCAGACGATTGAACCAGAAGATAGTAGAGCGCTAGCAGGCTTTCGGCTGCAGCGGCTAGAAGTGCTTAACTGGGGGACGTTTGATCGGCGGCCCTGGTTGCTGGAGCTCGCTGGGGGAACGGCGCTGCTAACGGGTGCCAATGGCTCAGGCAAGTCAACGCTAGTAGATGCGCTGCTGACGCTGCTGGTGCCTAACCGGGGGCGAAACTACAACCAGGCGTCAGGAGAAACTGGGAAGAAAAAAGAGCGGAATGAGAAGAGCTATATTCAAGGAGCCTATGCGCGAACCCGCTCAGAAGAAGCCTATGAGTCAAAATCTAAGTTTTTGAGAGAGAAAGGAGAGATCTCTGTACTGCTCGCTTATTTTGCGGATGCGGCGCTGCAAAAGCAGGTATCGCTGGCTCAAGTGCTGTGGATTGATAAAGGCTCGGTGAGAAAGTTTTATGCGATCGCCGATCTAGAAATGACGATGGAGAAC
>NZ_JADEXO010000005.1 GCF_015207105.1 cf. Phormidesmis sp. LEGE 11477 | reverse complement strand
CTCTATCCCCCATCCCCCCATTGAGCTTCCCCTTCACCTTGAGGCTCGATCCTGCACTGGATTGATGTCCGGGTTAGACAGTCAGATATTTAGATAAGTTAATAGATAGCGCAGGGGGTGGGTACGTTAGGAACGCTACTGCACGTTCCAGCGAAACCGCTGTCAAATCATGGAATCTTCCTCATTTTATTTGGCTCAGTTCGAGGTGCCAGCTACCAAAACCACGCCGATTGTGGCTCAGTATTTTGACCAGGATTTTCTGGGTGATGCCGGTGTGATGCTGAAGGGGTTCTATGAGTCGGGCCAGCTATGGGCACTGCTGATTGGGCTAGTTATTGGCTACGGCTTTAAGTCTTTTTCGTCCTATGGCTAGTTTCGGCTTCGTCGTGAAAACGCTCACTAGATGTCCGATGAAGGGTTAGCTGTTACTGTATTGTGGATCGACTGATTGATCGTTGTTGAGTAGGGGTCTTCTCAGATGCCTGTTCAATCGATCCGTCCTTTCAGATCTGTCTTTTCACAGTAGGAGCACTATAGACAGTGGGTAGCCAATCGGTAGAACAGCCAGAGCCGCAGCAGACCTGGAGTCAAAGATTTGAATCGGCACTGCATCCGGCGATCGCACAGTTTAATGCCAGTATTGGCTTCGACATCCAGCTCCTAGAATGTGACCTAGATGGGTCGGTTGCCCATGCCAAAATGCTCGCCAAAGTCGGCATCCTTTCAGAGGCCGAGCGCGAACAGATTGTGTCTGGCTTGGAAACCATTCGCGGCGAATACCGTAGAGGTGAATTCAATCCTGGCATTGATGAAGAAGATGTGCATTTTGCGGTAGAGCATCGCCTGATCGAGCTAGTGGGTGATGGCGGCAAAAAGCTCCACACTGCCAGATCTAGAAACGACCAGGTGGGCACAGATCTGCGGCTGTATCTGCGTGGTCAGATTGAACAGATTCGAGAGCAGATTCGAGCATTTCAGCAGACAATTTTTAATTTAGCTAGTCAGCACGTAGAGACGTTGATTCCAGGCTATACCCATCTGCAAAGGGCTCAGCCGTTGAGCCTAGCGCATCATTTACTGGCATATTTTGAGATGGCTCAGCGCGACTGGGAGCGGCTAGGTGATGTGCTCAAGCGGGTAAATATTTCGCCTTTGGGCTGTGGGGCTCTGGCCGGAACGACGTTTCCAATTGATCGGGCCTACTCTGCTAAGCTACTGGGCTTTGAGGAGATTTATCACAACAGCTTGGACGGGGTGAGCGACAGAGACTTTGCCATCGAATTTGCCAGCGCCGCCAGCATTATCATGGTTCACCTTTCTCGCCTGTCAGAAGAAATTATCCTTTGGGCCTCTGAGGAATTTCGGTTTGTGACCCTAGGCGATACCTGCTCAACCGGATCGAGCATCATGCCCCAGAAGAAGAACCCCGACGTGCCCGAGCTAGTGCGCGGAAAAACCGGACGAACCTTTGGCCATTTGCAGGGGCTGCTGGTGATGATGAAAGGATTGCCTTTGGCCTATAACAAGGATTTACAAGAAGATAAAGAGGCCATTTTTGATACAGTCGCCACCGTCTCGGGCTGTTTGCAGGCGATGACTATTTTGCTAGAAGAAGGCATCACTTTTCGGACTAACAGGCTAAATCAAGCGGTGGCAGAAGACTTTTCCAACGCGACAGATGTGGCGGATTATTTAGCGGCCAAGGGAGTGCCTTTCCGCGAGGCTTATGGCTTAGTCGGCAAAGTGGTGAAGACTTCTTTGGCGGCAGGGAAGCTGCTGAAGGATCTGAGCCTAGAAGAATGGCAGGCGCTGCATCCGAAGTTTGAGGCGGATATTTACGATGCGATCGCGCCAGCTCAAGTCGTTTCAGCTCGAAACAGCGCTGGTGGCACTGGCTTCAAACAGGTTAGAGCGGCCTTAGAACGGGCTCAGTCTCTTCTGTTGAAACCTTAGCTAGCTAGACATACGGCTTTAGCTTCGGTTGATAATGGCGTCAACTGAAATAGACACATCGGGAAAAGCCAACGGCGTTATCTGTCCTGTTGTGTATGAAGAGCGTGACGAATATCGACCCGATATAGGCTTTCTGAACACGAGCAGCGATCGCGCTTTAAGATCAACGACCCAGTACTCGGCAATATCGACCTCTGCATAGGCTTGGCTCTTCAAATTAAGATCTTTACTTAAACTAGTATCTGAATATTCAATCAACCAAAAGATATTCTCTGGATACGGGTGGTGCTGCAGATATTCCTTTCCAAGACGTTGAACGATCGCGATGTCCGGTTCTGGTTCGGATTGATTGGGCAACGTGATTGGATTGCCGTAGCGAACCTTAGCACGCTCTCCTAGAAGTCGAACTAGATATTCACCTGACTCAGAGACAAAGTAAGCATGCGGTTCTCCTTCCGGTGGCATCTCGACAATTTCTCCTTTAATCAGCTCGACTTGGCGATCGTCTAGTACGCCAGCGGCAATCATCCGATGGTATTCTGCCAGAGTCCACTTTGCCGTTACAACCGTCATTGCTCGATCCTCCAGTGAGGAGCTGTAAGTACCTGCAATTGTAACAGCGACATTCTAGAAGATACTTTTGGAATCTCTTGACCTATGGCCACGCTTAGCCTCTGCATGATTGTGAAAGATGAGGCCAGAAATTTGTCCCAGGCATTAGCGAGTGTCAAGGGCCTAGCCGATGAAGTGATTGTTCTAGATACGGGCTCTGGTGACGATACGCCGATGATCGCTGCCGCTGCCGGCGCAAAGGTGAATTTCTTGATGTGGGGGGACGATTTTGCGATCGCCCGCAACGCTTCGCTAGATCAGGCGACCCAAGATTGGATACTCGTACTAGATGCAGACGAGACCCTGTCAGCCGCAGGCCAGCGACTAATTGCCACTATCAAAGCAGATAAATCAGTAGGGCAGATAGGTTCTACGGAACTGCTAATGGTGAAGGCTCTACGCCGAGAAATTGCGGCAAACCAGGCTCCCTACACTCAGGTATCTCGGCTGTTTCGCAATCTAGCAGCGATTAGATATACGCGGCCTATCTACGAGAGTGTTGATGAAAGTATCGAAACGCTGATGGCGGCTGAGTCGCACTGGCAGGTGGCTCAGTTTGGCGGCGCAATGATTGAGCATACGAACTACAGCGTCACGCCCATCGAAGCCCGAGACAAGTTCAAACGTGCTGAGCGGATCATGACAAAGTATCTGGCAGCTAACCCAGATGATGCGCTGATTGCTAACAAGCTCGGGGCTTTGTATGTGCAAAGTCAGGAATGGGAGAGAGCAACGGCGCTGCTTCAGCAGGCTTTGGAGACTGATTCAGAGGCTGGAAAGCTAACGCCGCTGACTGAGTACGAGGCGCACTATCATCTGGGGATCGTACATCGTCATTTAGAAGACTTTGCCGCCGCCGAAACCGATTATAAGAAAGCGATCGCAGTTCCTATTGCCGGATTGCTAAAGCTACCTGCGTATCTGAACCTGGGGGCTTTGCTGAAGCTAAAAGGTGATTTCGATGGGGCGATCGCGCAGTATGAAGCGGCTGGCCGAATTGACCCCAAGCACCCGGCGACGTTTTTTAATATAGGCGTAGTGCATAAGGCAAAAGGATATCTAGAACCGGCAATGCGGGCTTATGAATATGCGATCGCGCTCGATCCAAACTACGCAGCCGCCTATCAAAATCTAGCCGTTGTCTTTTTGAAACTTGGCAAGCTGCCTCAGTGCAAAGCAGCCTTTGACCAAGCGATTAGCCTCACTCAAAAGACGAATCCTGCCGAAGCCAAGCGACTTCAACAGCGGGTAAAGAGTTTGGGACTTGATGATGCGATCGCGTCAGGCTCGAAGCAGGAACAGCCCTAGAATAAATCTACTGCTTGTAGCGATCGTCATTCCATCTGTCAGTAGTCTGGGAGTCAGTGGCTTTAGAATTAGTGGCTTTAGAGTCAACGGCCCGAGCCCGGCTGATTGTCTGTCTTTTCACCCAGGATTCAGTGCTGCCGTAGGTGCCTGGCTGCCAGTGAGCTTTGTGCTCCGACTCGTCTTTTAGCGGCGGGCGATCGGGGTGGTTGTGGGGAAGCAACAGGCGTTTACACTTGTATAGAATATCGTCCCACCCAAGCTTAGGCTGGTTGAGCAGATTGCGAAAGGTCGTCAAAACGGCCTCCGATTCGTCAGTTTGCCTAACAGACAACGGCTGAGAAGCCCTGAGCGGATCGATTTGCACAGCAGCGATGCCCTGACGTACGGCTTTGTAGACAGCGTCTGTATATGCCTGTCCTGCCTTCTCGTACTGCATCTGCCAGCCTTTTTCGCTAGAGGCATATAGTGCTGGCAGACGATTAAGCGCGTAGGTCTCGACCTCAACTGTCTTGATGTAGTCGCGCAGTTTTTCTGGCAGCTTGGATTTTTGTCTGGCGACCTCTTCTGCTACCAATCTTTCCATGACGTTGGTATAGGCTCTGTCAGTTGGCGAAGAGGAAGCATTCATAGATACAAGAGCTTGTGTGATAGCAAAGGGAAGCTAAGAACTTTTACCTCAAGTTTCCCTTTGAGCTTGGACGGTCATACAAGTTTGCACAGATCAGCCTAAAGCAGTACGAATTGACTGTTATCCAGGCTAGAAGTGTCTACCCCTGTGAGGGTGGCTAGTACTTCGTTGGTATCAGTGGCGAGAATGTCGCTGCCAGCAAAGGAAAGTTCGCCAATGCCTAGTCCGCCTGCTAGGCCAATCAGGTCTTGACCACTGAAGTCAGTAATGATGTCACTGCCGTCACCCAGCGCTAGGACAAAGGTGTCTCTACCACTACCACCCGTCAGGATGTCATTGCCTTTACCACCAGTCAGCGTATCCTTGCCGACGCCGCCGATGAGGATGTCGTTACCCTTCCCGCCATCGAGAAAGTCTTTGCCGTTGCCGCCGTCAAGTAGGTCTCTACCATTGCCGCCATCGAGCGTATCAAAGCCCTGCTCACCGAAGAGTAAATCATTGCCGATACCGCCGATGAGAATGTCGCTATCGTCACCACCGAAGAGGAAGTCTCTACCGTTGCCACCATCAAGGAAGTCGTTGCCAGCTAAGCCAAAGAAGGTTTGTCTGCCTCTGCCGCCAATGAGCGTATCGTCGCCATTGGTAGCGATAGGAGTGCCTGTAGAGGTGTCGGAGCCAAACACCACATAGCTCTCGCCTGAGCCCTCACCGTTAGGGTCGGCATTAGGCGCACCAATAATCAGGTCATCGAAGCCATCACCATTGACATCACCTGCTCTGCTGACCGAACCACCAGAAAAGTCATATTCGTCAATGCCATTGAGAACGAAACCATTGCTACCGTCTAGGCTAGAGAGTTCAATAGCAGCATCAAAACCCGCATCAGTACCAAACACCACATAGCTCTCGCCTGGGCCGTTGCTATTAGAGCGGCCTCCAGGTGCGCCAACAATCAGGTCATCGAAACCATCACCGTTCACATCCCCCGCACCACTCACTGAACTGCCAGAGTAGTCATCGCTATCGTCGCCATTAATTACGAAGCCATTGCTGCCATCTAGACTAGAAAGTTCAAAGGTAGCGGGAAAGCCGGCATCAGTACCAAATACGACATAGCTTTCACCTGAACTTCTACCATTAGGGTCAGCTCTGTCTGCACCGATAATTAGATCATCGAAGCCATCGCCGTTCACATCACCAGCTCCGCTGACCGAACCACCGGAGTAGTCGCCACCACCGCTGCCAGTGATTGCAAAGCCGTCGCCGCCATCCAAACTAGAGGGATCGAGCTGAGCATCGAAGCCTGCATCAGTGCCAAATATTACGTAGCTTGCGCCTGCGTAGCCGGTATAGGGGCTAGAACTAACTGCGCCGATAATCACGTCATCAAAGCCGTCACCGTTGATATCGCCCGCACCGCTGACTGAATAGCCAGAGAAGTCAAAGTCACCACCTACGAACGTAAAGCCGTTACTACCATCCAAGCTTGAGAGATCGAGGGTAGCACCAAACCCTGCATCACTCCCAAACACTATGCTTGAATAACCGTTGGATTCATATTGACCAATAATTACGTCATCGAAGCCATCGCCGTTGATATCTCCTGCACTGCTTACCGAATAACCGGAGGCATCATCAAAAGAAAGGCCATTGAGCACAAAGCCATTGCTGCCGTCTAAGCTAGAGAGCTCGAAGGTAGCGTCAAAGCCCTTATCGCTACCAAACACCACGTAGCTTTGGCCAGAATATTCATCAGAACTGGGTGCCCCAATAATTACGTCGTCGAAGCCATCGCCGTTGACATCACCCGCACTGCTTACCGAATTAAAGGAGAAGTCACTTTCCTCAATGCCATTGAGCACAAAGCCATTGCTGCCATCTAAGTTAGAGAGCTCAAGGGCAGTATCAAAGCCTGCATCGCTGCCGAACACTACGTAGCTCTGGCCTGCCTGCGTGGCACCGCTCGCGAGGATGATCAGATCATCAAAGCCATCGCCGTTGACGTCTCCCGCATCGCTTACCGAACGACCAGAACGGTCACCTGCATCAACGCCATTGATTACGAAGCCATTGCTGCCATCAAGATCGGCCAAGTCAAGCTGTGCCGGAAAAGCCATTTTGCTATCATCCTATTTGTTTACAACTACAGCGGCCTGTTGACGCAAGCCGTTTTTCTCTATCTTCCATCACTGTTTTGACGGCTTATTCTGCCGCTACGCTTAGCACCCGTCGAATCTCATCGCTACGAGTTCCGATCGCCTGGGGTCGCCTTACCTGCGGTAGCACCACTACGTCATAGAGTTCTTCCACCACGCCTTCTATACGCAAGCTATGCACCACATCGCCACTACGCAAATCAATCACACTTAATCCGCAGCGCGGTGTTGCCTGCTTTGCCTGTAGCCGATCTTCTAGCGGCAGCTCTGAAAAGGTCTTGTTGCCGCGCGACTGTGATAGGCCAACGATGGCAAAGTCACCTGCAAACGCCAGCCCCCGCAAATAGCCTGGACAAAAAGCCACTGGCTCAAACCGCCCCGTCGCTAAGTCAATCTGACCAAACTCGCCTGTACCCGAGTTCAACAGCCATAGCTTGTCTCGATACCACCGAGGTGAGTGGGGCATTGATAGGCCAGTGGCGATAATCTCGTTGCTGCCTACATCAATCACGCAGCCACTGTGCGATCGCCTATCGCGCCAACCGTCAGCCACATCACTTTGACTAACCGCCGTCACATAGGCGGGCTGTCCGTCTTTGAGCGCCAAACCGTTGAGATGACAGCGGTCTTCCGCCGCTAGCTTGGATAGGAACGGCGGATGCCAAATCGGGCGAAAGCTATGGGTCTCACTAGGGGTGGCCAAGCAGCCAAACAGAGTATTGACAAAGACGATACCTGGCTTGCAAACTCGCTCTCCTAGCAATTTGGTACTCAGCGTGTAGTCTGTGGTGGTCATGGCCACATCGTGGATATCCAAGTCCCCGGTGATGTAGCTCATCTGCGGAACGTATAGCGCATCAAAGTCTCCAGATAGCTGTCCAGGCTCCAAAATATTTTCAAAGCGCCATAGCTGATAGAGCGAACTCAAAAAAAGGCTATTGCCCGTGGCACACAGCCCCATGCAGCGCTCGAAGGTCCGCTCGAACACAGACAATCGCCCGTCTTTTTGCAAACCGATCAAGAAGAACTTACCGGCTTGATAGGTGGTGAATCCAAGGCTGAGGGACTGCTCGGCTAGCCAAGCTGTAAACTGCCGTGAGCCCGTAAGCTCAAGCTTAGGCGGAGGAGCACCCTGGGGCGATCGCCCAGAAGCAGGAGCAGACATAGGAATCGGCCTCTCTAAATATGATTATGTGGTTTATGTAGGCTGTTATCGACGGAGCGGCAGCTCAATAGCAAAGAGCCGCTTCGTCGTTTTGACTAGAAGTCGATCGTTTAATAAGTGATTCGCTAAAAGCTGGGAGAACACGCAATATGCAGCGAATTGGGAAACGGCATTTTAATATAAAAAGTACGAAAAAATAGTCATCTGGCGGCTAACTCAAAGGCTATAGCCTTAAGCGAGAATCGAGGCTATTAGCTCTTTTGATGTAGTCCCTGAGGCTTTTAACATAACCTTTGCCAGGGTCTGCTCATACGCATTGTTCAAAAAGATTTGATGAAACTACGAAAAAAGGAGATGGACAATAGCCATCTCCTTTAGCGATATATGTTCTAAGGAATAGAGATCCAAAGATAGGGCGCTATGCCGTCACAAGTTCAGCAGGCAGCCGCTTGAAGGACAAGCGCTCATTTTCTACGTCGACGAAGATGGTGTCACCAGGAAGAAACTCGCTGCGTAGAATTGCCTTGGCGATCTTAGTTTCGACCTCGCGCTGAATGGCTCGCTTGAGTGGACGCGCTCCATAGGTTGGGTCGTAGCCGACATCGGCTAGGAAGTCTAAAGCAGCATCGGACAGTTTGAGCGATAGTTTGCGCTCTTCTAAACGGCGCTCTAGACGCTTTACCTGAATCTTGACGATGTCGCGAAGCTGAGATTTCATCAGCGCATGGAAGATGATGATCTCATCGATGCGGTTGAGAAATTCGGGGCGGAACTGGCTACGCAAGGCATCGGTAACGCGCGATCGCATCTCGTCATATTTAGTATCGTCGCCTGCAATATCTAGAATGTACTGCGAGCCGATGTTGCTAGTCATGATGATGATGGAGTTGGTAAAGTCCACCGTGCGACCCTGCGAGTCGGTAATGCGACCGTCGTCTAATACCTGCAAGAGGATATTGAAGACATCGGGATGGGCCTTTTCAATCTCGTCAAAGAGAATGACCGCGAAAGGACGGCGACGAACGGCTTCGGTGAGCTGACCACCTTCGTCATAGCCCACGTAGCCAGGAGGCGCACCGACCAGGCGAGAAACGGAATGCTTCTCCATATATTCAGACATATCGATGCGAACCATCGCTTCTTCGGTGTCAAACAGATAGCTAGCTAGGGCTTTGGCCAGCTCAGTTTTACCGACGCCAGTAGGCCCAAGGAAGATAAAGCTAGCCATGGGGCGATCGGGATCGGCGAGGCCAGCGCGCGATCGCTGAATAGAATCAGCCACCGCCGTCACGGCTTCGTCTTGTCCGATCACCCGCTGATGCAGCTCATCTTCTAGGTTTAATAGCTTCTGCATCTCTGATTCGACCAGCTTGCTAAGCGGAATGCCAGTCCACTTAGAAATGATTTCAGCAATGTCCGCTTCGGTCACTTCTTCGCGCAGCAGCGTTTTACCAGAAGTCTGCGTTTCACTGATCTCCGCTTCGGCGTCTGCTAGGCGCTTCTGCAGCTCAGGCAATTTGCCATACTTCAGCTCAGCCGCTTTGTTTAGCTCGGCTGCTCGCTCAGCCTGTTCAATTTCTACATTGAGTCGGTCGATCTCTTCTTTGATCGTTTGCACCTGGCCAATAGTATCTTTTTCAGACTGCCATTGAGCGCTGAGTTCAGCCTGCTCTTCTTTGAGATCAGCTAGCTCTTTTTCTAGCTTCTCTAGCCGCTCAACCGAAGCCGGATCGCTCTCTTTTTGCAGCGACAGCCGCTCCATCTCCATCTGGAGAATTTTGCGGTCAATTTCGTCTAGCTCTTCGGGTTTGGAAGTAATTTCCATTTTGAGCTTGGCCGCCGCTTCGTCTACTAGGTCAATCGCCTTGTCCGGCAAGAATCGATCGCTGATGTACCGGGTGGATAGCGCAGCAGCGGCAACTAAGGCGCTGTCTGCAATCTTGACACCGTGATGGACTTCGTAGCGCTCCTTGAGTCCGCGCAGAATCGAGACGGTATCGGCCACCGATGGCTGATCGACGTATACCTGCTGAAATCTTCTTTCTAGCGCGGCGTCTTTTTCGATGTGCTGACGATATTCATCCAAAGTCGTGGCACCAATACAGCGCAGCTCACCACGAGCCAGCATTGGCTTTAACAAATTGCCTGCGTCCATTGCCCCTTGGGTCGCGCCTGCACCCACGACGGTATGAATCTCGTCAATGAATAGAACAACTTGGCCGCTCGACTCGGTGACTTCCTTCAGAACCGCCTTCAAACGTTCCTCAAATTCGCCTCTGTATTTGGCACCGGCAATCAGTGCGCCCATGTCTAGTGAAATTAATGTGCGATCTTGCAGAGATTGAGGCACATCACCACGAACAATGCGCTGAGCGAGTCCTTCTGCGATCGCAGTTTTACCGACACCAGGCTCACCGATCAGTACCGGATTGTTCTTGGTTCGACGAGACAAAATCTGTATGGTCCGGCGAATTTCGTCATCGCGGCCAATGACCGGATCTAATAGACCTTCACGAGCGTATTCGGTCAAATCTCGGCCATATTTCTGGAGGGATTCGTATTTTCCTTCGGGGTTTTGATCGGTCACTTTGTGGGTTCCTCTTATCTGCGTGATCGCTTGGGTGAGATCTTTTTCGGTGATATTGAAAGCTTTGAGCAGGCCCTGGCCAAAATGCTTGTCGCCTGCATAGCCCAAGACTAAGTGCTCGGTGGAGATGAAATCATCATCGAGCTTTTGACGGTAGCTATCCGCTCTATCTAGCAATGCGTCGGCGTGTCTGCCGATGTAGACTGAGTCACTGCTGCTGACTTTGGGCTGCTGGTCGATGAAAGCCTGGGTGTGCGATCGCAGCCCTTCAGCCGACACGTCTAGCTTCTGAAAGATTCGCGATGCTAGCCCTTCTTGCTCCAACAGCGCCAGCATCAGATGCTCTGGCTCTAGCTGCTGCTGACTTGAGCGTTTGACAATTTCTATGCTGCTATCAAGCGCAGCTCGGACCTTATCAGTAAATTTATTAGGATCGTTAATTTGCATGGCTTCTCTCCTCAAGCGCTTCTTGGGGTTTTCTCTAGATAGAGGTGTCTCCTCTCTAGATAGATCCGCCGTGGACGTGCTGCTTTGCTATGGCACTTTTGACGCTAAATCTAGCGTTACCTTTAGTGCTTGTAAGCCTTTTTTTGTACGCTGTAGGCGGTTTCTGTATTTTCGTGGATGCCTATTATTGTAAATAGGACAGCACGCTACACGATTCGGTGTTCACGGCTTCAAAAGGTAGGTATTGCCGCCCCCTTACGTGCCGTCTTACCTTTGCTTTGGCGCTTTGCGGATAGGCCCTGGCCGTCAATGTTCCAGCGCAGGTTCCGCACCGCCAAAGAATTTGACTTGTGACACTATGTCAGAATATGAGAGTCAAAACACGAAAGAGTCTCCACAGCCACCCGTTCGCCGCTAGTCCGCCGCTATCTGCTCCAGCAGACTGGCTCCCTTGGCCAGTTAGCCCGCGCTTACTCGGCCTCCAGTTCAGTCAACTTTTATATAGAAATAGAAATTTGTGGCCTCACGTCATCGCGCTGTTTCCCAAAAGCTATACGCAACCTACTGCGAACAAAGGCCGCTACAGCGCATTCGGCACGTGCTATCGCCGATTGAATTTGTTCGCTTTTTGAGCTACCTCAATGTGCTGACGGTGCGCCGAGTCGTTCGCAATACGTTTCGCCAGCGACTGCCAAGCCTAGCTTCTGAGATGGCTTACAACTCTATGCTGGGGCTGTTCCCGGCGATTCTGGCTCTATTTACTGCAATTGGTATCTTCAGTCCGCTGCGCTCTACTTTCTTGAAGCTGGCTCAGCAACTGAGTGAAGTCGCCCCGGCTGGCGTGCCGGAGCTGATCTACGGCTTTGAAGCTGTGGTGACAGACCAGCCCAGCAGAGGGTTGTTTTCGGTGAGTTTTGCCTTTGCCCTGTGGGCTTCGTCTGGGGCAATGAGCGCAGCGATGCGAGCGCTAGATCAAATGCAGCAGATTCCCGTCCGCCGCCGTCGCCCCTTTTGGAAAGCGCGACTGGTATCGATCACGCTCACGCTAGGCACCATCGCACTACTCATTTCAGCGTCTTGCTTTGTCTTTATCAGCGAGTGGGCCGTCGGCCAGCTGATCTACCACAGTCGAGGAGACATTGGCTCATGGGTCGCTACTGCCTGGGGGTATTCTCGCTGGCCGCTGGCGCTGAGCATCATGTCGTCGGCCTTTGCTTTTATCTATCGGTTTGGGCCTAGCCGCTGGACACCTGGAAAGCCGATTATGCCGGGGGCCGTTTTAGCGGCGCTGTCTTGGGCGGTGATTTCTAGCTTGTTTCGGCTGTACGTTGCTCACTTCGGCAATTTTGTCTATAGCGCGGTGGCGACAGTCATTGTCCTACTGCTCTGGCTGTGGCTGACTTCTTTGGTCATGCTGATTGGCGATTTGCTGAATTTTACAGTGGGCCGAGCCATGATTGAACGGCAAAAGCGCGAGCTAGCGCATCGCCTGCAAACTATTAAAGACAAACACGCCCAAGCAGGCGAGTATGAGTAGCCACAGCACAATACCGGGTAGAAACGACAGCAGCGTCAGCCCTCGCAATATCCAGATAGCGAGTGTGATACAGATCAGCAACAGCAGTAGCTGAGCGCCGGGGGTGAGACGAAAGCGATTGAACATGGTCAGTTTTTTCCTAGTGCCAATGACAGATACAGGGATCATTAAATAAATCTATACATTTGGTAAGATTGAATACGATTTTATCCTCAAGGTGGCTGTTAATGTTTGCTCGCAGGCAGACGTTTCTGTAACGCTCAACTTTATCTTTTTGTAGAGTGTTGTTTACAGACGGTGGCGACTTCTAGGACGGCTGCTTGGAGTGCATAAGGCAATTAAGGCTTGGGCATTCTTTGATCGCAGCGGAGGTAGGAACAAGTAGATTTACCGAAAGTTCATCTGTCCCTTGTACGGACTTAACCTGCCCGTTGGTAGGAGCACGCAATAATGACACTGTTTCTACTGGCTACAGATGGCTTGGCTACGAAGATTGTTTGGCTATAAGAAGGCCAAGTCCGCTTTTATTCATTCTTCTGGATTTTATGACAGTTTCTTCGACTCTCTGCGCGCCTGATGCTGTAGCACTACAGCAAGAAAAATCTTTATTACAAGGTGATGTGCTGATTTCGACGACACCTGTAAGTGCAGGAGCAGCGGTGACCGCTACGATGTATGTGCCGATGATGCGATCGCAGACCTGGCAGCAACTGACTGACTACAGCAAGTGGGTTCAATACTTCCCTGATATTGTGCAAAGCCAGGTACTAGAAGCCAAGCATCAGACCAAGACCCACCCAGCCACCCGCAGACTATATCAGGTCGCTCGCAAGGCTTTCATGATGTTCTCGGCTCAAGTCGAGATCTACTTGCAGGTGATCGAGACGCTACATCAAAGTATTCAGTTTCGCTTTGAGCGCGGCACCTTTTCAGACTTCGCGGCTGATTTGACCCTAGAAGATTATGGCGCAGGCACGCTGATTACCTATTCTGTCAAAGCGACACCGCTGATCCCCGTTCCTAGCTTTTTGATTGAACAGGCCATTCGCTACGATCTGCCCGGTAATATGAAGACGATGCGTCGCGTCATGTGCGCGGCTTAGTTCTTTAACGGCTTTCTAAAGGTCTTCTGATAGCAGTCTCTATGTCTAGTCAATCAATCGGTTTAGATGCTCGCCTGTACGAGTATCTGCTATCAGCCTCGATCAAAGAGCTGCCTGTCCAAACTGAGCTAAGAAAGCGAACGGCTGAGCATCCGCAGTCAAGGATGCAGATTTCTCCTGAGCAAGGTCAGTTTATGGCGCTGCTCGTGCAGCTAATCGGCGCAAAAAAGACGCTAGAAATTGGTGTCTTCACTGGATACAGTGCTTTATGCGTCGCCCTAGCCCTGCCAGATGATGGTCAGATAGTGGCGTGCGATGTGAATGAGAAAGATTGTGCGATCGCCCGCACCTACTGGCAAAAAGCCAACATCGCCCACAAAATCGATCTTCGCCTTGCCCCTGCTTTAGACACGCTCGATCATCTGATCGACAGCGGCGAATCCAACACCTTCGACTTTGCCTTCATCGACGCCGATAAAAGCAACTACGACAGCTACTACGAAAAATCGCTCCAGCTAGTCAGACCCGGCGGCCTAATCGCTATAGACAACATGCTCTGGTATGGCCGCGTCGCCGATCCAGATATGCAAGACAAAAGAACGCAGCGCATCCGAGCCTTGAATGGGAAAGTGCGAGATGACGAGCGCGTGACGATGAGTCTTCTGCCTGTAGGAGACGGTTTACTGCTTGCGCTCAGAAATCGCGACGAGTAGCGAGCAAGTCACAGATTATATGAACTATCAGAAATTAATCTGGTCAGGCCACGCGATTAAGCAGATGTTTCAAAGACGAATCTCAAAGAAAGCGGTAACAGCAGTAGTCACTAATGGAGAAGTTATTGCAGACTATTCTGATGACCGACCGTACCCTAGCTGTTTGCTATTAGGATATGTAGGTAAACGTGCGCTACACGTCGTAGCTGCAAAAGATGTAAAAAGATGTAGAGACCCAGACCGTCTACGTGGTCACTGCATACGAGCCCTGTCAAGATATATGGAATGCTGACTTCAAGTCACGGAAATCGCTATGAACTGTGTCATTTGCAGGCAAGGAAATACATCTAAAGGATTTGCAACTATCACATTGGAACGAGACCAGGCGATTATCGTCTTTAGGAAAGTTCCTGCTGATATCTGTAAAAACTGTGGAGAGTACTACTTGAGCGATGACGTGGCAGAAGAGCTACTGAATAAAGCAGAATCTGTAGTAGCAAGTGGCGCTGAGGTAGAGATCCGTCGCTATGCAGCCTAGGAGAGGAGAGCGCCTAATTCTCCTCCAACTTCGCTCAGCGCTTCCTCAATCACATTGTCATCCACACCGCGTCGCTTCAAGCTATCGATGAGTGAAGAGACAATATGGACACATCTATATAGACAGATCTATGGAATGGAAAATTGCACAGGCTAAACAGCGGTTTTCTGAACTAGTGCAAGCTGCGCTAGCTGAACCTCAACCTATCTATAAACGAAATCACCTAGTTGCATTTGTCGTTGAAGCTGATTTGTTTCAGGAATTCTTAGAGTGGCAACAGCGTAGAAAAGAAAAATCTGTTGCTGACGTATTCGCAGAAGTTCGACAGGTCGCTGTGGAAGAAGAGTTTGTTTTAGAAATTGCTTCTAGAGAAGATAGATCAAATCCTTTCATTGATGACGACGACGTTTTTGTATGTTTCTAATACTGTTAGCGAGGGCCTGTATTATTTTTCTTCGCATTTAGATGACGCTGACGCTTTCTCTCGCGAAGGCGATCGCGCTTTTCCTCAGTCAACTCTCCAACACAGTGCGGACAAGACACTTCGCTCTCATAGTCAACAGACTGTTGATCTTCTTCGGAAATAGGATGTCCGCAGGCGTAGCACATAGCATAGGTACCTGGTTCTAGGCCGTGCTTGATCGCCACCCGTTCGTCAAAAACAAAACATTCTCCGTTCCATAGACTCTCTTCTTCAGGAACTTCTTCGAGATACTTAAGAATGCCGCCTTGGAGATGATAGACCTCTTCAAATCCCTGAGCGAGCATGTAGGATGATGCTTTCTCGCAGCGGATGCCACCCGTGCAAAACATTGCAACTTTCTTGTTCTTTTTAGGATTTAGATTCTCTTTTACATAGCTGGGAAACTCGTTGAAAACTTCTGTCTGAGGATTTTTGGCCCCTTGGAAAGTGCCCATTCCCACTTCGTAATCGTTGCGGGTGTCGATGACGGTGACTTCTGGATCGGCGATAATCTCGTTCCAGGCCCTCGGAGGCACGTAGGTACCGACTTGCTGTGTAGGACTGACTTCTGGTAAGCCGATAGTGACAATCTCTTTTTTTAGACGGACTTTGAGTTTCTCAAAAGGGGTTTCAGCGGCAGGCGATTCTTTGATATCGAGACTGGCTAGGCGCGGATCGGCTTGAATGTGGGCTAGCACTGTATCGAGGCCTGCTTTGGTGCCAGCGATGGTGCCGTTGATACCTTCTGCTGCCAGCAATATGGTGCCTTTGATGTTTTGGCGCTGACAGATGTCCCTAAGCGGTTGCTGCAGATCTGCGTAGTCAGTAAGCGCCGCGAACTTATAGAAGGTGGCAACGGTTACAGGCATGGTAGCGACAGTCATCGATCGAGATGGGTGAAACAAGACAGTTAGCGCAAGGACTTTGGAAAGTCCGAACTCTATTTTGCCATTAACACTGCTTTGGCGGCGCGATGTAGAAGCGAATGGCGATAGATCAGGGCGCTCATGTCTTCGCCGTAGCCGCCGCCGATGACGCAGGCGACTGGAAAGCCGGCGCTGTAGCAGGTTTGCAAGACGGTGCAATCGCGTTCAAACACCCCTTCATCACTCAGCGCTAACTTGCCGAGCCGATCATCTTTGTGGACATCTACGCCCGCGTCATAGAGAACTAGATCGGGGTTGACCTGAGTCAGGAGCGGCTGGAGGTGCGATCGCAGCACATTTAGATACGCTGCGTCTCCTGTATTCTCGTCAAGTGGTACATCTAGATCGCTCTGCTGCTTGCGGCCTGGGAAGTTGATGCCACAGTGCATTGAGAACGTGAAAACGGTTGGGTCTCCCTTAAAGATAAACGCGCTGCCGTCTCCTTGATGCACGTCTAGATCAACGATCAAGGCTTTGCGAATTAGGTTTTGAGACTGGAGGACTTTGATGGCGATCGCTAAGTCATTGAAGATGCAAAAGCCTGAGCCGTAGTCGGGGAAAGCATGATGAGTGCCGCCTGCTGTGTTGCAGGCAATGCAATGCTGCAAGGCCAATTTTGCGGTCAATATCGTGCCGCCGACCGCAGTGCAGGTTCTTTTGACTAAGCCAGGGCTCCAGGGCAAGCCGATGCGTCTTTGAGCTTTGGCGTCTAGTGTGCCGTTGTAATAGGCTTGCACGTAGCTAGCAGTGTGAACTAGCTCTAGCCATTCAGTCGGTGGCGCACTGGGCTGATAGATCTGGGCTTCGGTGATGATGCGATCGCGTACCAACAAATCTCGTAAAAGCTGAAACTTCGGCATCGGGAAGCGGTGGCCATCCGGCAGGGGCGTGACATAGCTAGGGTGATAGACAACGGGAAAATGGGTCACGATGGATGTGAAAGAAAGCCTGGGTGAAGGAAAGCCAGATAGTTCAATAGTTTACAGCCCTCTTATGATCTGCGGCCTTGGCCATATTTGGCCATATATGGAGAGAGGTGCATAGATTACGATGAGGGCACAGCTACTTTTCTAAGCCACTATGACTCAAACTATTGCCATTGAGAAACTGACGCTAAGTGCAGTAGAGGAACGGTTTTCGATGCAGCCGTCTACTGATGAGCGGTTTTTTGAGGAATGGCAAACGAATCTACCGGAGCTGACAGCCTTTGAAAAGGAGCGGGTAGAGCGAATTGAAGCGATCTACAAAAATATAGAGAGACGCCCAGTTCTAGAAAGCAGCGTCAATATGGCAATTGTTGGACCGCTGCTAGATGCTGCCGGGTTGTTTCTACCGCCCTTTTATTTGGAAACAGAAAAAACGGTAGAGATCGTGGCAGAGGATCAAGGCGCGAAGCTAAGAGGACGCCTAGACACGCTGATTATTAGGGATTTTCTTTGGGTGCTGACGATTGAGTCAAAACAGGCTGGCTTTTCTCTTAGAGTGGGGATTCCTCAGGTGCTGGCATACATGCTAGCTGCGCCAAAAGAGCAAGAAACGCTGTACGGCATGGTTACTAACGGCAGAAGTTTTGTATTTCTCAAACTCAAACGGGGAAAAACAACACGCTATGCCCGCTCGAAAGAATTTTTGATCGATCAAGATGCTGGTTTAGAACAGACTTTGAAAATCATCAAGAAGCTGTCGAGGGCTGAGCATGGGGCAGTAGGTCGCTAACGCACTCTAGCACCTCGATAGCGTAGCCGAGACTTGGTGGCGTGTCTTTGGGCAAAGGTAGGCATGTCCTCTTGGTGGCCCATGATCATGACGATATCGCCTTTATATAGGGCTTCATTAGGTTGAGGGTGAACAATCACTTCTCCATCACTTTTTCTTAGGGCTACGATGATGAAGGTGCCCCGACCACGGAGTTCGACATCGGCGATCGTTCGCCCGACTAATGGCGAATCGGCTCGCACCGATAGCTCGTTCATTTGGATGTCAATTTCGGCTAGCATCTGGTTGAGGTTGGCCCGGCCATCGTCTTTTGAGAGAAAGTTGACAGCGCTAGGATGCGAGATTAGATGCGCTATTCGCAATGCGCCAATATTGGCGGGCAAAACAACCTGATCGGCTCCGGCTAGGCGTAGTTTTTTTTCGGATGAAGGCAGGGTTCCTCTGGCGATGACTATTAGCTGCGGGTTTAGCTCTTTGGCCGTGAGACTGATAAATACGTTGGCCGCATCTTCCGGCAGGACAGTTGCTAATGCCCTGGCCCGATCGATACCGACCGCTTTGAGGTGATCTTCGTCGGTGGCATTGCCTAAATAGACTAGATAGCCTAGCGATCGCGCGGCGTTAATCCGATCGGGATCGCGATCCAAAATAATGAATCGCTGGCCGTCTGCCTTCAGCTTTTGCGTCAGCATCTGACCCATCCGGCCATAGCCGCAGACAACTACGTGGTCAGTTAGATTTTGGATTTCATGAGTCATTTGTCTAAGGTTAAGAGCACGGCGGAGTTCGCCTTCGGTCACCAATTGCACAAAGCCCGCTACGATGTAAGCCACCGACAGCGCGCCAGCAAAGATAACGAAGATAGTAAAGATCCGCAGCGGGGTTGTTTCGAGTGGATTGACTTCTCCATAGCCCACACCAAAGATCGTGATGACTACCATGTAGATAGCATCTAGCACCGTCCAGCCAGCCAAAATGTAGCCGATGACCGCAACTAGGATGGTAATGAAGAAGAATAGCGCACCCGTCCGAATGCGATGAAATGGACTCTTGAGAGGAGGACGCAATCGATTTGTACTCTCTGGTGTGTTGAGCTGGCGTGTTGGGCTGGCGAAATGTGCAGAGCTAGGTAGCGAAAGTGATAGCTATACCCTATCGGGCAAGCGGCTTTAGAAGTGTATTGGTAGTCACCTTCATCTTCAGGTAGGAGAGCTTGGGGGGAATCGGGCAGGAAACCTACGCATTCAGCGATAGGAGGAATGCCCCTTCCCCTCAAGTGAGCAACAGTGAACATTCAGGATTCGCAGGCACTCAGAGTGTCCCTCACACTCTGAGTGTGATAATGTGATTATGATGAAAAAGGCTTTCAAGTACCGATTCTATCCAACTGCTGAGCAAGAAAACTTGCTGCGGCGGACGTTGGGTTGTTCGCGTCTTGTCTATAACCGAGCATTGGCCGCAAGGACTGAGGCTTGGTACGAAAGGCAAGAGCGAGTCGGGTATAAAGAAAGCTCAGCATTGCTCACCGGATGGAAAAAAGAAGCTGAGTTAGCTTTTTTGAATGACGTGAGTTGCGTTCCCTTGCAGCAAGGATTGCGCCATCTTCAGAAAGCTTTTAGTCACTTTTTTGCGGGGCAAGCCAAGTACCCGAACTTCAAAAAGAAGCGCAATGGCGGTAGCGCTGAGTTCACTAAGTCGGCATTCAAGTACAAGGATGGTCAAGTCTACTTGGCTAAGTGTTCTGAACCGCTGCCAATTCGTTGGAGTCGGTTGTTGCCATCTGGCACTGAACCGTCCACTATCACCGTGAAGCTTTCGCCTGCTGGTAGGTGGAGTGTTTCTCTGCTGGTGGATGTTGATATTGAACCATGGCCACCTGTTGATAAAGAGGTTGGCGTTGATTTGGGTATCAGTGCCTTGCTGACACTCAGCGATGGCGAGAAAGTCGCTAACCCAAAAGGGTTTAAGGCTAAGTATCGCAAGCTGAGAAAAGCTCAAAAAGCCCTTAGCCGTAAGGTAAAAGGGTCTAACAATCGGCATAAAGCAAGGCGGCGCGTAGCGCGGGTACATGCAGAGATCGCCGATGCTAGAAAAGATATGCTTCACCAGCTGACGACTCGATTGGTGCGAGAAAACCAAACGATTGCCGTCGAAGACTTGGCTGTGAAGAACATGGCGAAAAACCGCAAACTCTCTCAAGCTATCAGCGATGCTAGCTGGGGTGAGCTGGTGAGGCAGCTTGAATATAAGTGCGAATGGTACGGGCGAACACTGGTCAAGATTGACCGTTGGTTCCCTAGCTCTAAGCGCTGTAGTTCTTGTGGTCACACCGTTAACAAGCTGCCGTTGAATATTCGTGAGTGGGATTGCCCTAGTTGCGGTGTTCGGCATGATAGAGATATCAACGCAGCAATTAATATTTTGGCGGCTGGTCTAGCCGTGTCAGTCTGTGGAGCGAGCGTAAGACCTGACAGAGCCTAGCTCTCGAAGGCAGTTGCTATGAGGCAGAAACCCCTATGCGTAAGCCGGGGAATCCCCCGCTTTCAGCGGTGGGAGTAGTCAATTGGCTTATCATGCAGAAACCGCAATCCATCCACTGCTGCATTGGTGTCTGCCCTAGGTTCTTAGAATGGCTCTTGATCTACCCCGCTTCTATCGCGCTGCTAATCCTAGTCGGCCTTTGAAGGTGGCTCAGCTTGAAGACAGGCGCTATTACGTTGATTTTTCTTCTGTACGGGGTGGCGATATCGTCAGCGAAATTGGTCGAACGATTGTACAGCTCTCCCCGCTCGATCCGACGACTCAGCTATTTACTGGGCACATCGGCTGCGGCAAGTCTACAGAACTGTTTCGGCTAAAAGGTGGCCTGGAGCAACAGAATTTTCACGTCGTGTATTTTGAGTCTGATCGAGACTTGGAGATGGCGGATGTGGACATTAGCGATATTTTGCTGATGGTCGCGCATCAGGTGACAGAAAGTTTAGAGTCGGAGGGGATTCAGCTGCGACCTTCTAAGCTGGAAGCGCTGTTTCGTAATTTGTTAGAGACGTTGCGATCGCCAATGGATATCAGCGACGTTAGTTTTTCTGTGGGCGTCGCGGCCATTACGGCGCGGGCCAAAGAAAGCCCTGAGATGAGAAGCCAGCTCCGGCAGTATCTAGAGCCTAGAACCAAGAGCATCATCGATTCGATTAACCAAGAGATTCTAGCGGTCGCCACTCAGCAGCTACGCGCTAACGGTAAGAAAGGGCTGGTGGTGATTGCTGACAATCTAGATCGAATTGATCCCATCAGCCGGGCCAATGGCCGCAGTCAGTCGGAGTATCTATTTGTCGATCGCGGTGAGCAGCTTAAGCGGCTGAACTGCCATGTGGTGTATACGATTCCGCTGGCGCTAATTTTTTCGGACGAGCTGCCTAGACTGTCGAATCGGTTTGGCATCTCGCCGAAGCTGTTGTCGATGGTGCCCGTGACGACCCGGACGGGTGAGCCATTTGTCAGAGGCAGGCAGCTACTGCAACAGATGGTTCTAGCGAGGGCCTTCCCGACTGTTTTGGCGCGCGATCGCTGGGAGAAAATCGACATCGTCTTTGATTCACCCGACACGCTCAATCGCCTAGTCGCCATCAGCGGTGGCCACATGAGAAACCTGATGCGGCTGCTGTACGGCTGTCTGCAAAAAGGCGATCCGCCGATTACCAAAGCAGTCCTAGAATTGGTGATTCGAGATGAGCGAGATGCTCTAGTGGGGCTGATCGACGCGGAAGAATGGCAACTGTTGTTTTCTGCAATTGGTAATAATGACGATCAGGGTAACGAAGCGTATAATCCGCTGCTAAGAAGTTTGTTCTTGTATGAGTATAGAGATAGTGAGGGCCGATGGTTTGGGCTAAATCCGATCTTAGCTGAAACCAAAAAGTATAGGCAGTGGCAGGCGAACCGCTAGGATATCTCTTATGGCCTCACCACCCAATCAATCGTCTGGAAATTCAGATGAGCAGCAAGCTGATCAACCGCTAGACGATCAGCAATTGAATAATCAACAGCAAGATAATCAACAGCTTGATAGCGCTGAATTCAATGGTGTCGACTCGGCTATTTTAGAACACAACCAAACGGCACTCAACAATCTGCGTAGGGCTGTAGTGCTTGGGCAAGGGCAGTTCTCTTTAATTTTGGCACGGGCAAATTATCGACGCCTAAGACAGGTGCTGTTGAACCGGCTGGAAGACGATCTCTTTCTTAATGTTGTTCTGCTACCACCGGATGCCACTAACCTGCGAGAGTCAGTGGCCAAAGAGATCGGTGCGATCGCTGCCGAACAGTCTCGATGGCAGGCGACTACGCAAGCCAAAGCGCTGGTAATTATTGGCATAGAAGAGATAGCGGCTTCTACATCTACCGAGCGTCTATCCGATCAAAATTCTGACCTAACCAAGCTGCTGAAGGCGGCTAATTTAGGCCGCGATGAGCTGCCCAAGCATTTTCCCTATCCGGTTGTGCTGTGGGCGAATGACACGGTGCTGGCCCAGCTAAATCGCTACGCGCCCGATCTCAAAAGTTTTGCTGCTACGCCCATTCGGTTTGACTATCCGCTTAGTTCGCTAGTACAGATTTTGTCAGCACAGGCAGACGATACGTTTGAGCAAATTCTAGAAAGTGAGACAGTTTCGCTGTGGCCCGGTCGCCTGCCGCTGAGCGCCCAGGTATCTGAGCCAACTGCCGCTAGAGAGCTGACGTTTGCGATCGCCCAGCTCACTCAAATTCCACCAGAACGCGATCAGTTGATCAGCCTCGATCTTTTAGCCGATCTGTTGTTTTTGCAGGGGCGTAGTTTGCATCGCCGAGGCGATCTGACAAAAGCAAGAAACCATTATGAAAAAGCGTTGCTGCACTGGCAAGTAGAGGCCGCTGCGGGTAGATACGAGGCTGCTGATAGTGACGAGCCAATAGATCAGAGTAAACAGCCAGATAGAGATAAGCAAGCAGAGCAGAAAGCTACTGCAAAAGAGCAAGCTATTGCAAAAGAGAAAGCTATTGCAAGAGATAGAGAAGCCGTGCTGCTATTTCACTTAGGGGTGTGGTGGCGTGGCCAGCGGATGCTAGAGGCCGATAATCGTATCCAAGTTGCTCAAAGCATTGTCGATCGTAAGAGCGTGGATCAAAAGGCCAACTATCAACAGGCTAGGCGATACTTTGAAGGCGCTGTAGAAATCTTTGAACAGCAGCGGCGTTTGGACAGGGTAAGCCGATTTATCTTACCCCTAGCAGAAGTTGTACAAAAGCTAGAAGACTGGGATGGACTGATGGCGATCGCCCAAAAAGCGGTTTCTCTGCATCAGGACCAGCCGATCAAGCTAGCCCAAGACTACGGCTACTGGGCTAAAGCACTGCTCGCTCAAAACAACAATCATCCTACTCCAGAAGATATCAAAGTCGCTCAAACTGTTGTTTTGAGAGCGTTGGGAATCTCTCAGACCCCTGACCAAACATCTGACCAAACATCTGGCCAGACCCCTAACCAGACATCTGGCCAGACACTGCTAACCACCAAGGATAAAACGCTCTTACGCTACCAACGTGGTGGCTACTTTTATCTTCTTGCTAGAACCTATCAGCTAGAAGGACAGATCGCGGCGGCGATCGAAAACCTGGAGCAGGCGCTGCAAAATACGAACCCCTATTATGATTTCGCGCTTTACCGACAGATTTTAGATCGGCTGTGGATGCTCTATTTTAGACATAAACAATATGCCCAAGCCTTCCGCATCAAGCTAGAGCAGCGCCGGATTGAGAGTCTTCTAGGGCTAAGGGCGTTCATTGGCGCTGGTCAGATTCAGCCTGTTTCTGCGATCGCTCATTCTCTTTCGACCGGCGTGACCGATACTGCTCTATCTGCTGCTATTCAAGCCTCTGGTAGAGATCAAGATATCAAAGCACTGGTCGAGAAATTAGCTCAGCCTCGCTATCCCATCGTGGTGATTCACGGACAGTCGGGTGTCGGTAAAAGTTCTATTTTGCGAGCAGGACTAATCCCGGAACTTCATAGCTTGATCAGGGAAGGTCGAACAACTTTTCCCATACTTATCAGCGAATACAGTGACTGGGAGAATCGGATAAGAAAAGCCCTATCCAAGCGTTTGAGCCCAGGCATCAGCAAAGAATTAGATAAGGAGCGTTCAGATACAAAGCGTACAGAGCGTTCAGGTACAGCTTCCTCAAGTCCAGAGCGTTCAAATGTAAAGCACCCCGCAGAAAGTCCAACTGGTCAAAGTATTGTTGTAGGAAAACTAACGGATGCCTTGACGCTATTCACTCAGGCTAGGTACCAACAGATTGTTCTTATCTTCGACCAGTTCGAGGATTTTTTCTACGAGTATTCAACTGTTGCGGAGCGTAGAGAACTCTACACGCTCTTACGCGACTGTTTGAACTTACCTTATGTAAAAGTTGTACTCTCACTGCGAGAAGATTTTTTGCACTATCTACTCGAATGGGATCGCAACACAGATTTAGAAGCCATTAACAACGACATACTCAGCAAAGAGATTCGTTATTATCTTGGCAACTTCACGCCAGCGGCGGCTGAGACTTTGATCCATCGGCTGAGCGAACCTTCGGCTTTTTCTCCTGAGCCTGCTTTGGTTTCGGCGCTAGTAGATGATTTGGCGGCGCTGACGGGCGAGGTGCGCCCGATTGAGCTGCAGGTGGTCGGCGCACAGCTACAGCGGCAAAAGATAGAAACTCTCTCTGCGTACAAATCGCTGGGTCAATCGCCCAAAAAACAGCTACTCAAGAGTTTTTTGAACAATGTTATCTATGACTGCGGCCCAGAAAATCGGACAGTGGCTAATTCTGTGCTGTATCTGCTCAGTGAAGGGGAGAAGCGCCCGCTTAAAAGTCTCTCTGAGCTACGCGAGCCGCTGACGCTGGCTGGCATCAAAAATACGCCGCAGCAGCTAAGTCTGGTGCTAGATATCTTTATTGGCTCTGGTTTGGTGTTTGAAGTGCCCGAAGTTTCAAGCGTTCGCTATCAGCTTGTGCATGAATATCTAGCTAGCCTGGTATCAGATCAGCAGCCAGCGGGCCTGATGGAAGTCTTGCAAGTGGAGCGCGATCGCAGAGCCCTGACCGAAGATCAGCTCCGCAGAGCCCTAGCCGCCCAGTCGGAAACGTTAGCCGAAGCCACGCTGGCTCGTCAGCAGGCCAGGCTAGCCGAGATCGAAGCGCTGATTTCTACATCGCGATCGCTGCGCCTTTCTGGAAACGGCATAGAAGCTCTGGTCAAAGCGCTGAAGGCCGCTAGCCAAGCCGCCAACCAAATGCCCTCTCAAGCAACCTCCCTTTTGAGGATGCAGGCGGCACTGTGTCTGTCATCAGCTATCTACGGCATTCGTGAGAAAAATATTTTACTAGGCCATCGCGACTGGGTCTTGGCCGTAGACTGCAGCGCCGTAGCACCTTACACCATCGTTTCTGCTAGCGAAGATGGCACCCTGAAGCTATGGACCCAGCGAGGCGAGCTAGTGCGGACGCTGGTCGGCCACGAAGCTGGCGTCATCGATGTGTGCTTTAGCCCCGATGGTCGCTATCTGGTCAGCGCTGGCATGGACCGTACTATCCGGTTGTGGCGGCCACAGTTGGACCAGACAGATGACGGGCAGACAGATGACGGACAGGCAGATAGCGAGCTGATTCAAACCATAGACTCTACACCGCTCAGTGTGACTAGCGTCAGCTTCAATCCTGCGGCTTCAATCATTGCCGCTACGTACAGCGATACCACCACGCGGCTGTGGAACTTGAATGGTGAGCTGATTACTACATTAGTGGGGCACGAAGACTGGGCTAGAGCCGTCGCGTTTAGCCCAGATGGTCAGCTACTGGCAACTGGAAGCGAGGATAAGACGGTGCGACTGTGGAGCCTATCGGGTGAGCTACTCCGTACGCTACGCGGACATCGCGGCTGGGTGCGAAGTGTGTCGTTTAGCCCAGACGGTACGAAGCTAGCGGCGGCTGGAGATTCGAACAATATTCGGCTGTGGGCCGTAGACGGACGTAGGCTAAAGACCTTCTATGGCCATGAGGACTGTGTGCGGGCGATCGCATTTAGCCCCGATGGTCAGCGTCTGGCATCGGCTAGTGATGACCAGACAATCCGGGTGTGGACCCTAGACGGCCAGGTGCTAGAGATATTTAAGCATCGTAGCAGTGTGCATAGTGTGGCCTGGAGCGGAGACGGGCGATCGCTCGTTTCGGGAGGCGATGACGACCAAGTGCGGATCTGGCAGTTGACCGGGCCGACGATGCCGATGCTAGAAAGCCACAATGGCATTGTTTGGAGCGCACGCTGGCAGCCTAATGCGGATCAACCGAGGCAAATACTCTCTGTTGCTGGAGATGGCAACCTCAGGCTGTGGGCTAAAGATAGCGATTTGGTGAAAACGATCTCGCTACATCAGCAGGGGGCTCATAGCGTTGACTGGCATCCAGCGGGGACTCAGTTTGCGATCGCCTGTGCAGATTATTCCATTCAAATCCGGCAGCCAGATGGCACCGTGCTTCAATCCCTGCACGGTCACGGCGACATGGTTTGGCAGGTTCGCTACAGCCCAGATGGTAAGTATTTGGCCTCTGTAAGCAGCGACCAGACGCTCCGCCTATGGAACCAGCAAGGTCAGCCTTTAAAGATACTAACCGAGCATACCAACACCGTTTGGTCAGTCAGCTTTAGCCCAGACGGACGCTACTTGCTGTCTGCTGGCGAAGATAGCACCTTGCATCTGTGGCACGTCGAGACGGGTCTGATTCAGAAGATCAAAGGGCACACGGGCGGCGTGTGGTGCGTGGCCTTTAGCCCTGATGGCAAGTTTGTTGCCACGGGGGGAGCGGACGGTGCGATTTTGCTCTGGCCCGTGCGCCAGCTATCGCTCGATAGAATTTGGCTGACGCCTAGACCGATTCGCTTGCAGGGCCATCGAGACTGGGTACGAAGTTTGCGGTTTAGCCCAGACGGCACGTTTCTAGCGTCTGGTAGTGATGATAGCGATGTCCGGCTGTGGCCGCTGCTACCCAAGGCTTTGCAAACGCCGAGCGTGATTGGGGAGCTATTGCCGCCGCTGACTGGACATGAGGGCGTCGTGTGGGATGTGGACTTTGATCCTAGTGGAAAGAGGCTGCTGTCGGCGGGGGCTGATGGCACGGTGAGAATTTGGAATCTGAGCTTGGCAGATTTGCAGCGTCAGGGTTACGACTGGCTATCGGACTGGCTGCTCGCTCGGCCCGAGATTCGACAACAGCTAGACGAGGATATGGCAGTTGAAGAGACTGGCGTAGGCGATAATGCTATGTAAGAGATCAGCTAGTTTCCTTCTAAGCTGACTAATTCGACTAAGGATCGAAAATTTAATAAGATGCACATTTTCTGCCGCCCTCACCCCAACCCTCTCCCGAAGGAGAGGGAGCTTGAAGTCCTTCTCCCCCAGGGAGAAGGATTTAGGATGAGGGCCTGCGGTAAGACTTGAAATCAGACAGTTTATTAAATTCTCGTTCCTAAGCTCTAACTCTACTAAGCTAACCAACAAAGCGAATCCATCTAATTATTCTCTATGTCTGCTGCCTCCGCCTTTCTACACACTACGCCACTAGAGGCAGTCAGCCAGCGATTGCACAAATCGATTGCTGTGGGCTCGAAGACATTTCAAATTACCTATCCCGGCAATGCCGACGAGCTATTAGACCATCCCAGCACTCAAAGTGCCTTTCATGCCGATCAGTACATGCCTTATTGGGCAGAGCTTTGGCCTTCTTCCCAGATGCTAGGCGAAGTGTTGATGCAGCAAACTTGGCCCGCTGATCACCCGGCCTTAGAAATTGGCTGCGGTGTGGGCCTAGCTGGAATTGTGGCGCTCTCTTTAGGAATGCACGTGACCTTTAGCGACTACGATGCGACGGCTGTAGAGTTTGCGGCGGGTAATGCGATCGCCAATGGCTTCACCCACTTCAAAAAGCTGCCGCTCGACTGGCGATTTCCTCCCGATTTCCAGGTGCCTCTGTTGCTCGCCGCCGACGTCATCTACGAAGAGCGCAACATCGCCCCGCTGATCGCCTTCATCCAGACCGTACTAGAGCCAGAAGGGATCTGCCTGCTCAGCGATTCCGATCGATCCACCAAGGGCGGATTTCGATATGCACTCAAGCAGGCCAACCTAAAGTTTGAACGCCAGCCAATGAGCACTACAGGCCACGAGGGCCGCGAGGTCAAAGGCAGCGTTTACAGAATCTATCGGTAGTTTTTGTTGTTCTCGATAGTCTCTGTGTTGTTCTCGGTAGTCTCTCTTGTTCTCGATAGCCCATAGTTACCTCATACCGCGCCCGTTCCTCTGAGGATGCCTTAGCAATCTAAACACCACGAAAGAGAATATCCACAGCGACATCGCCGTCAAAATAACGATGCCAAAATCAGCTTCAAACTTGCTGACGCTGAAGATCGCAGGTGAGGGAATGACGCTGTTGTTGCTAGTGACTAGGAGAAAAGTCGCGATGTTGTTAGCGGCGTGGACGCCTAGCGCTAGCTCTAGACCGTTGTCTTTGATGGTCAGCCAGGCCAGGAAAGCGCCGATCATAAAATAGTAAATGACCAGACTCGCAACAGCCTCCCAGCTATCTTGAGTGGTGACTTCTGGGTTGGATAGATGCAACAACATGAAGAGTATGGACGGCAAGAGAATCGCTAGCCATTTGCCAAAACGAGAGCCAATGCCCTGCAGCAGATACCCTCTGAAGAACAATTCTTCTGTTGATGTTTGCAGCGAAGTTAAGACTACAACAATCGGAATGAAGCTAATAAAAGCCCAGGGCTGAAAGTTGAGCGTGAACGCCTCAGGAGAAAGGGCATAGCTGATGCTAACTTCTACGACGATGAGCAGAAAATAAACGATGAATCCTTGGCTGATTCTTTGCCAGCTAATGCGACGAGTCGGGGTGATTAAAGTCCGAAAAGATCGCCGATGAAGAAAGCGAATTGATAGATAGATGCCTAACAGAAAGAACGGAAATGCCAGATTGTAAACAATGTAGAGCACGAGCGGAGAAACGCCAACAATAAAAGGCTGACCAGCGGCGACTGCTTCTGGCGAGAGCACTCTGGTATTGGGATTATTGTCGTTAGCGATGTAGGCAACAAATAGACCTAGGGTGAGGGTGCCTCCAGTAATAGAGAGAATGAGCGTGACGATAGAGCCTAATAGATAGCGCCACCAATGGTTTCTACCCTGGCGAGCAAGCTGAATATAAGCGTCGGACATAGGAACTGTAATTCTAGATGAGCTGAAACCTCGAAATAGCAGTACGTTCCTGATGGCTTCAGTATGCTAGCTGTAAAAGGCGCAGTTCTGACAATATGTCCGTAAATACACTCATGATAGAACGCGATACTTGGGTTCATCAGTGTCCGACAAGCCCCTTCCAGACAGGCTTATGCCCAATGTCCTACACTTAGAAAGTGGCCTGCGGTTATCAATATACTGTATAAATTTATACGCTGCTTTAGTCTGCTGCGTAGGTTTTTCTAACTAGGGCTTTTTCGCACGTTTTGGCATGTATATTTCAGGTGTCTGCTCTGGGGTAGATACAGTGACCTAAAGCAGCGCTCTTTGTTTTTCTCTTTCTGACTGTAAGTCTTGAATTCTCTCTAGAGTTCCTTCGGGGATGGCCGAAATTAGCTGGCGGGTATAGTCCCGACGAGGGCGCTGATAGATCTCTTCGGCAGGGCCAATCTCTTCGATGCGGCCTTCGTTCATCACCATAATGCGATCGCTCATAAACTTGACCACGCCTAAATCGTGCGAAATAAAGATATAGGTGAGCTTGAACTCCTCCTGAAGCTCTTTCAATAGATTCAATACCTGAGCTTGCACCGAGACATCTAGCGCCGAAACCGACTCATCACAGACAATAAATTTTGGACTGAGCGCCAGCGCCCGAGCGATACAGACCCGCTGCCGTTGCCCGCCCGAAAACTCGTGCGGAAAGCGATTGAGACAGTGCGGATCTAGGCCAACGCGCTCTAGCAGATACTCTACCCGCTCTCTGAGATTTTTCTGACGACGAATGACGCCGTGAATCTTTAGCGGCTCGGCGATCGCACTGCCAATGCTCATCCTTGGGTTCAATGAGCTATACGGATCTTGAAAGATTACCTGCATTTCCCGGCGACGCTTACGCATTTGTCCGCCCCGCAGGTGTGTTAGCTCTCGTCCTTCAAACCAGACCTTGCCAGCCATTGGCTTTACTAGCTGCAAGAGCGCCCGGCCCAGCGTCGTCTTGCCACAGCCCGATTCGCCGACCAGGCCAAAGGTTTCACCCTGATAGACCCTGAAAGAAACGTCATTAACCGCCATTACATAGCGCTCTACTCGGCCAAAGACGCCCTGCACTGGATAGCCCACTTTTAGATTTTCAACGGTGATCAGCGGCCCTTTTTCTTCTAGTTCGTTCAGCCGGATTTGCATCTCGCGCGGGCTGATTTCTCGCACGGGGGGAAGCCCGGTGCCGTGCTCGTCTTGAGGCTTGGCCTGGATGACGCGATCGCCCGCTGGCCCCACGACTTCTTCCATATAGTCTGAGACCGTGGGTAGCTGACGCAGCCGCTGATTCGGCTGCGGGCGACAGGCCAACAGTCCTTGGGTGTAGGGGTGCTGAGGCGCTTTGAAAATATCAAGCACCGCTCCCGTCTCTACAATCTTGCCTTGATACATGACCGCCACTTGATCGGCGATCTCGGCGATGATGCCTAGGTCATGGGTGATGAAAATCATCGACATGCCCCGGCGATCGCGCAGCTCGCGCATCAGATCTAGAATCGTCGATTGCACTGTCACATCGAGTGCGGTCGTCGGTTCATCAGCAATCAGCAAAGAGGGATTAGACGATAGCGCCATCGCAATCATCAGCCGCTGAATTTGGCCACCCGAGAGCTGGTGGGGAAAGCGGTCTAGCATTGCCCTTTGACGGCGCTTGACCTCTCGGCTGACCACAGCGCTGTTGTCGCTATTTAGCTCTAGCCTGACCTGCTCGAACATCTCCATCTCTGGCGGCAGCAGCCGGACTTCTATGAGCTGGGCGATCGCCTGGGCGCGGGCCGCTCGTTTAGACATTCGCTGGTGCTGGCGGATTGCTTCTATCAGCTGAAAACCGCAGCTGTAGACCGGGTTGAGCGAACTCATCGGCTCTTGAAAAATCATGGCGATTTGGCCGCCCCGATAGCGCCGCATCTGCCGCTTGGAAACCTGCTGAAGATCGACGACAGGCCCGTTGCTAGGCTGAAAAATGACCCGCCCGTTCGTCACCTTTCCCGGCGGGCTAGGGACTAGGCCCATCACCGCTAGCGAGGTTACAGACTTGCCAGAGCCCGATTCACCAACGATGCCAATGGTTTGACCGCGCTCTAGCCGAAACGAGACGTTATCTACTGCTCGAACGCTGCCATCGTCCTGTTCTGCCATTGCAAATTCAACAGTTAGACCTTGAACATCTAAGATGGTGTCACTCATAAGGGGAATGCAGTTCTAGTAACGGATCGGCCATATTGGCATCAATTATGATCGGCTCAATCACAATTTCCAAGCATCATATCTTGGAAATGAGGAATGATTGGTAAGAGTAGTGATAAATTTCCCTGACGAGTACTCGTACTCATTGCTTTACTCGCTGCTTTACTCATTGCTTCTTTTCGTCCGGTTTTTCGTGAGTGGGTGAATGCTCATTCGATATTTTGTTTCATGTTTCAACTTGCGGCTGCTGTTTTTATCGTCATTTTAGGCTCTGCTATTTGCTCTGGGACTGAAACGGCTCTGCTCTCGATTCCACTGCTACGAGCCAGGCAGCTTGCCCAAAACAAGCCCGGCCCAGGGGCGATCGCATTGCTCAACATTCGGCAGCACGTCACCCGGCCCATTGCGACTATCGTCATTCTCAACAATATTTTCAACATCGTTGGCAGCATCGTCGTGGGTCGGATTGCCGCAACGCTGTTTAGCAATACCGGCATTGGCATCTTTTCGGCGGTACTGACTTTTGCAATTATTTTGTTTGCCGAGATTTTGCCCAAGACAATCGGCGAGCGCTACGCCGAAAACATCGGCTTAACTATCGCCATTCCTGTGCATGGTGCAACCGTCCTCTGTACACCTTTGATCTGGCTACTAGAAAGAATTACCGCCCCGCTCACTAGAGGTAGCAAACGCCCCATCACCAACGAGTCAGAAATCAGGCTGCTGACTATCTTGGGCTATCAAGAAGGTCTGATCGAAGATGATGAAGCCGAAATGATCGATCGCGTTTTTCGGCTAAATGACCTGATGGCCGCAGACATTATGACCCCTAGAGTCGCGATTACCTTTATTCCTGGCTCTGCTATTTTGCGAGAAGTTCAAGACGAAATTATCAGCTCTCAGCACACCCGCATTCTGGTAATCGAAGAAGATCTCGATCATGTGATCGGTGTTGCCCTCAAAGCCGAGCTGCTAGCTGCCCTAGTACAAGGGCACGGAGACGCCGCTGTCAGAAGTGTGATGCGCGCCGTCAACTACGTGCCTGAGACTGAACGCACCGATCGCCTGATCAAAACCTTTCAGTCTTTGCGCGAGCACCTGATGGTGGTCGTTGACGAATACGGCGGCGTCTCCGGTGTCGTCACCCTAGAAGACACCCTAGAAGTCCTGACGGGCGAAATCGTAGATGAAACCGATCGCAACGTAGATTTACAAGCGCTGGCCAGGCAGAGACAAAAGCGCATCCTGCGACGCAGCGGCTTTCGCAATCCCGCTCGCACCCCACCGCCGCCTCATCTTCCTACTTCTTAGTTCACTTAATTCACATGCTTTTTGCTCGACGAGATCTTCTTATCCTTTTGGGTTGGACCGCTCTCATGCTCGCTAGCAGCCAGGTGCATCCGAGCTTCATGGCTCACGATGAGGGCAACTATGCCTTAGAGAGCCGCTTCATGCTCGAATCTGGCGAGTGGCTAGGACGGCAAACCTGGGGCAATGTGCTCTACACGCACGGCATTTTGCTGAACTGGCTGATTATGCTGAGCTACCGACTCTTCGATTTGCCTAGCCTCAGCGCCGAGTGGGCAGTGCGGGTGACCCGGCTGCCAACATTCATCGCCTGTTTGCTCGCTGTAGCGCTGACCTATGACGTGGGTAGGCAAATTTTTGCTCGGCAGCGGTGGCCTTATGCTCAGGCTGCGGCTCGGCTGGGGCTGCTCTCTGGGCTGCTGATCATGCTGTTTTCGGTATGGACGCAGTTTAGCCACCTGGCGACGCAGGACATCATGCTGGTGAGCGCGGAACTACTAGCCATCTGGGCGCTGTTGAGAGCAGAAATTCAGCGGGCAGCGGGGAAGCGTTTGGCGTTTGGTTTTCTCGCAGGTGCTATGCTCGGGTTCGGTTTTTTGATCAAAACGTTTATGGTGGCGCTGCCGGCGATCGCTCTGCTGCCCTATCTAATCTTCGAGCATCGTCGCCATCGCCATCTGACCAACTGGGGCATCTATCTTGGGCTCGCTGCTGGCTTTATCCCGACCGTTTTGTGGATGGGATTTAGCGTGGCGGAATATGGCCCGTGGGTACTCGATGCGATGTTTGGCAAAGTCGGTGAGCTAAGCGAGCAGCCCTATCATTCCGACGGTGGGCCACTGTATTACTTCTGGAACATTCCGGTGAATATGTTTCCGTGGGCGCTATTTTCGCTCGTGGGCGCGGGTATGGTGCTGCGATCGCCCAGCTTTTGGACCGGGCTATTCTCATTCAAATCAAAAACGGCCTATCCGCACCGATGGCTGCTGCTATATCCGTTCATTTTGACCGGGATGCTGACCTCGTTCACCACCAAAACGCCCTATTACGCGCTGCAGCTGCATCCTTTTTTAGCCTGGTTTGCGGCGATCGCCCTCTACCAAATCGCCACCCAGCCTCGCCGCTGGCCCCGCCGCCTGCTGAGCTACAGTTTTTCGGCGTTGGGACTCGTCGTTACCGGGATTGCGATCGCCAGCCTGCTGATTCCCGCTGGCCTGCTAACAGACATTCGCCCCTATGCGCCGATCGGTCTAATTCTCGGCATCGGCTGGGCTTTGCTGCCCATGTTTATGCATCGGCCACAGCGATGGCTGGCCACCTGGCTAATTCCGGTTTGGCTAACCCTGGCAATGGCTGGCGTCGCTGGCTTTTTGGGCAACTACAGCGCCCAGATGCAGGCAGCGGCCACCACTGAACCAGCGGCGTCACTCGTCAGAGAAACCCCGGTGGATTTTGTGATCAATCCCCAGCAGCCCCCGGCGCTGTACAAAGATCTAATCATTTTGGCCCTTCATACCCCTCACATCGGCCAGCTCAATCGTCCGGTCGAAACCATACCCACAGGCACCTATGTCTGGGTTAGTAAAGAGAAAAAGGTCTACAGAGGTGAGCAGCTCAGGCCGTCTGAGGAACCAGTCCGTGATGTTCAATCAGAGATTTTAGCCGCTGAGCGTGAATCCAATAGCGAGTCTGAGAGCGAATCCAATAATGAATCTGAAGATGGACTCAAGTATGAAACAGTCATAGAGCTAGACAACTGGCGTCTCATTCGCCTGTAAAATTTTAGATTAGCTCTGTTTTTCCTTTACTTCTCACTACCCTGTGCTCAAGACTCTCGCACCGCCGATTCATCCCTACAGCGCTCACAAGCAGCTGATCTTGGATCATTTCAATCAAGTTGCGCCAGAGCTAGATCGCTGGCACGCTATCAACCGCTATTACTATCAAGATTTGGTCCGACTACACCAGTTCTTGATCCCAGCCGGGGCTCGGGTATTGGCCGTAGGCTGCGGGACAGGCGATCTGCTAGCGGCGATCGCACCTAGCGTTGGCGTCGGGGTTGATATCTCGCCGATGACGATCGGCATAGCGCAGCAAAATTATCCCAGCCTGCGATTCTACTGCGCGGATGCAGAAACGCTAACCCCTGAGGAAATTGGCTACGCGACAGAGAATCTCACTGCTAATTTCACTGAAGGCTTGAACGACGAGCCCCAGACGTTTGACTATATTATCTGCGCTAATTCAGCGAGCTATTTCAGTGATGTCCAGACGGTATTTAGTCGGCTAAAGCCCTTTTGCAATGCTCAAACTCGGCTGATTGTCACTTTTCACAACTATTTATGGGAGCCAGCTTTAAAGCTGGGTGAAGCGATTGGTCAGCGCTGTCCGCAGCCACCGCAAAACTGGCTGTCGATGGACGATGTGGCTAATCTGTTGGCGATTACAGGCTACATTCCGCTGAAGCGCGGACGGCGGTTTTTGATGCCTAGAAATGTACCGGGCCTCTCTTATCTGCTCAATCGCTACATCGCGCCGCTGCCAGTGGTCAAGCACCTTTGCCTGACTAATTTTGTGGTAGCTCGGCCCGATTTTCGCGGCATTCCGGCGGCAGAACCGCGTAGTGAAAATAAAACGCCAACCTGTTCTGTGGTGATTCCAGCGAGAAACGAGGCAGGCAATATCGAAAGTGCGATCGCCCGCCTGCCTCAGCTGGGCGCTCATACCGAAATCATCTTTGTAGAAGGCCATTCTACCGACGCCACCTGGGAAGCCATCAAAGAAGTTACCCGCGCTTATCAGGGGCCGTTTACGCTCAAAGCGTTTCAGCAAACCGGGAAGGGTAAAGCGGATGCGGTGAGGCTGGGCTTTGCCAAATCAACTGGGGATGTGCTGATGATTTTGGACGCTGATTTGACCGTGCCACCCGAGGATTTGCCGCACTTTTTTGATGCAATTGCCTCCGGTCAAGGCGAATTTATCAACGGCTCGCGCCTACTCTATCCCCGCAGCAAACAGGCCATGCCCTGGCTCAACACCCTAGCCAACAAAACCTTCGCCCTGATGTTTTCTTTCTTATTAGAACAATCACTAAAAGACACCCTCTGTGGCACCAAGGTTCTCTGGCGCAAAGACTACGAACGCCTTGCCGCCGGACGCAGCTACTTCGGCGATTTCGATCCGTTTGGCGACTTCGACTTGCTTTTCGGCGCAGCCAAGCTAAACCTACACCTCGTCGAAGTGCCGATCCGCTACCAGCCCCGTACCTACGGCAGCTCCAACATCGCCCACGTCAAAGAAGGCTTAGTGTTGCTACGCATGTGCGCCTACGCCTCCCGCAAGCTCAAGTTCATTTAAGTACGTTCTATCGACCGCTTGGCGCATAGCGTTATTCAGCAATAGCGATCTAGCCAATTTTCTAGATCCTCTAGGCTTATGAAGTCGAGGAGTGCTTCGCTAAGTGCTTCTGCTGCTTCTATAGTGAACGCTTTGATAGCCCTGAGGTTGTCTTCAGGTAGGTTGCCGAATCGCTTGGTCAACAGCCGAATCACTAGGCTAGTAGTTGCCAGCTCGCGACCTTCTTCTAGACCTTCTTGCCTCGAAGTGTCAACGACATTATTGAGATCTCGATAGTATTTCAGGCTGTCTTCGTAAGCGTCTTGTTCTGCGATTGAGAAGTTGGCAATCTCGGCGACTTCAAAGAGACGCATAAAGGGATCTTCTTGAAATGCTTCAGGCGGATCGTCTAGATCGGGTAAGTGTTTTAGCAGGAACAGCCATTTGTCAAAATGACTCTTTAGCTGATCGACTGTCTTATGAAACTTGGGCAGCTCTAAGTAGATGAACTTTAGCTTGTCGTAAAAGACCTGACATTTTTCATCTTTCAGCTCCACGGTATGCAGAATGGTGTCGTCTTCTTTGTGGTCATCGAAAATGAAGTCTAGAACGCCGATTGCGTAGACGGGTGAGAGCTGGAAATTCCACAGTCCCGGCTGTGATTGTTCTTGGATGGGAAAGGTCGAGTAGTAGACGCTTCTATCTTTGAAAAAGTTTTGTTTGGCTTTCTGGATTTCGACAATAAAGCGTTCGCCGCTTTTGCTTTGGCAGTAGATGTCGAAAATGGCTTTGCGATCAAGGGCGGTGTTACCTACGTTTTCGCTGTTGCGAAAGCTGAGATCGCTGATGCTGTGGCGCTTTGGCAAGACCACGTTCAAAAAGTCAATCAGCAGCGCTTTGTTGGGCTCTGTGCCAAACAGTCGCTTGAAGCCGAAGTCTGTGAGCGGGCTGATGTATCTATCTTGGACGATGCGACCGCGACCGAATGCCATAGCAGATAGTCCTCACTTGGCTGATGGCGCTAGCGTAGCAAAAAAAACACTTCAGTAAGTGCCGCTACTAGCCGCTGCTAATAGTAGGAAATGCTACCGCTGATACGAGGCGACTGCATCCTCTGAAGCGACCTGGATAAATTAGTCCTAAAACAGCGTTTGGATTGTCTTCATTGGCAAGAAAAGTGAGTTGCTACGCTTACGAAATGGCACGAACTCGTTATGTAGCCAAAACGCTCTAGCTTCATCATCGTAGACGTTGACAACGACACTGTTTACGCCCAACTGCATAGATGAGGTGTAGCACTTGTACAGTGCATCTAGCAACAGCTTTCTTCCGAGACCTTGGCCAGAGTAGCGCCGATCGACCGCAAACTGACCAATTTTGATAGCAGGAATATCAAGCTGTTTGGGCAGTCCTTTTTGGTTCTCTGTAGACAAAGAATTGATATCTATTGTGCTGGCATTGAGTGTGTAGAATCCGGCGATTTTCTTTTTATCGGGTGGGCAAACGGCTACTGTCGTTTTAGCGATGTTGGATTTCTGATGTTGATTCGCCGTAGTTCTTAGGTAATTGTTGAAAGCCGATTTTCCACAGTCGAAGTCATGCCTATCAAATTTGCGGCTAAGCGGCAGGAATGACCAGGCGGTCGGGGAATTTTGAGTTGGCACAATCAGGGGTCTACTTAAGTACGCACAAATGGGATTGAATCAGTCTGAGCGTTAAGCTGGATTGTCCGAGGGCGTAGGCTCTGCAACGTAATTTTTTATATACTCAGCAGCAGCAGCTTTGAGCTTGTCTGATGGTTCTGGCGGGTTTTCGAGTGTTTCTAAGAAAAATTTTGCATCTTCCTGGGACAGAACTATTCTCTCGTGCTGTTTAATGACCTCCATCGCCCGCTCGACGGTAGCCGCCGTAATGAAGCTGGTTAAGTCTTGCCCAGACAAAGCAGCCGCTTTCTTTAGGATCGCTTTGTTCTGCGGCGTTACTCGGCAGTGAACTCTTTCAGCTTTTTCGGGTGTGGTAGGGGTAACCATGTTTGTAGTTTGGCTCTTGTGGCTTGCCGAATGTAGGGTGTGTGCATCGTGTGCGTACATGTCTAAAGTATAGCGCTACACGAAATCCACGGCTGCACTCAGCTAGCGGCAACGTCATCACCGCAAAGCCAAGCGCAGCTCAATGCCTACACCATCTTTCGCAACAGACTCATCGCCTCTCCTTGCTCAGGCGTGATCACCAGCGGCTCTTCCACGCGCAGCACCGGGCTCCACAGCACTGTTTCGGAATAGCGCAGCGAATGCAGCAAATGAATCGTTTGCCGGATCGCACCGGGCGAGCCTAGTAGAATATGCTTTACCGTCTCACCGGGCACCGAGCTGTCTGGATTGGGACCAGTCGGCAACGCAGAAGTTGGGTTCAGAGTCAGCACTCTGGTGCCAGCGCGTTCTGTCTCAGCGCCTGTTAGAGGCTGAGCGGTCATAAACATTGTCGTTTTCATGGTTTTTCCTTTGTTGGACAGGGTAGGAAAACCCAGAAAAACTTAGCCCCCCTAACTTGCCAAAAGTCAGGGGGGCTGTGATCATTGACCACAACCTCTCTCACTGGTTCCGTCAGTGTTAGGGGCGAGCTATCGGTATTGGTGCCAGCCAATGCCGGTAGCGGCTAAATTTTTCGAGGCGTTTGGGCCGCAGCCGCGATTGAGCACCGCTACAGCCATAGAAATCACCCTATCAGTATGCTTTTGCAGGCGTCAACTAATTGATACGGGAGACTGCGTAGGATGTGATCGGGCGTGGCTAAGCTCACCCACCAATCCGACCAGCTAGCACCAGCTAGCATGAGAGATATAAAAGCCGCAAGCTGAACCGCCAACCACTGCCGCCCTGCATAGAATCAACCTATGACCAGCATCACCCTCAGCTTCCCCGACACTACCTTCTCCGCGCTTCGCAAGACGCCAGAAGAATTCGCCCAAGAAATGCGCGTTGCTGCCGCCGTCAAATGGTACGAGCTAGAACAACTCTCTCAGGGCAAAGCCGCCGAAATCGCCGGATTAAGCCGCGCCGACTTCATCCAAGCCCTCTCGCGCTACAAGGTTTCACCCTTCCAATACACCGAAGCCGACTTGGTTAGGGAATTAAACAATGCCAATTGAGCGAGTTGTCATCAACGCTTCGCCACTAATTACGCTGTTTAACAGTCAGTTGGCCTGCCACCTTTTGGACGATGCGGCTGCGCGGCGCTGTGCTATCAGCCTCAACATCTCGACCTTGGGCACAGGCGGCGTAATCGTTGTAAATCCAGACTACACGGCAGCTCTAACCCGTTAGGATTGGACATATAGTCCACTAGAGATGTTTCCATGCAATCTGCTCTGCACATCACAACTAAAGTTCCGCCGGGGAATCGGCTCGAAGTTCAGCTACCGCCCGGTTCAGAGGGTCAAGAGGTAAACGTATTCGTAGTGCTATCGCCCAAACGCCCAAACGCCCAAACTCGATACTCTGATCTAGCTGAAATGGCTGTCGATCCAGACATTCAACGAGAAATAGCGGCTATCAGCGATGAGTTTTTGGTGACTGAAATGGATGGACTCGAATAGAAATTCAATGTCCTATGAGTATTCAGCGTGGCCAAATCTATTTCGTCGATCTCAACCCAGTCAAAGGACGAGAGCAGAGCGGACGTCGCCCTGTTTTGGTAATGTCTACCAACGAGATTAATGACTTGCCTTTAGTTGTCACTGTAGTTGTGGGAACCAAAGGGGCTAATATGCGCCGCGACTATCCGACTAACGTTAGAGTCTCTGTCGAAGAAAGTGATCTCCCCTTGGAAACCGTTTTCCTCTGTTTTCAGGTACGCTCTCTGGATGCCAGTCGATTTCCAGACAAACCAGTTGGTTCATTAACTGCCGAAAAAATGACGGAAGTTGAAGAGGCTATCCGGTATTGTCTTGGCTTATAAGTGAGCAGACATGACCCCGCACGAAGCTACACAAGGAGCGACTATGAGCCAATTCCAGCTATTTGATTCGGTCAAGCTAAGAGAAAAAATCCCGTTAGAAGAGGGGGGCACTGCTCCAGAAGGCTGCGCGGGTTCCATCGTTGAAGTCTTTAACAGCGGTGAAGCCTACATGGTTGAGCTATTCGGTGGTTGGGTTAGTGACACTGCCGACGGTGACTTTGCCGAAAGCACCCGCGAAGCGCCAGGCTCCTTCATGGAAACCATCGGCGTAGAAACCCTCGCCCCTTCTCAACTTCGTCTGGTGACCCCAGCTAGAGAAGCCGTAGGCGTTCGCGCTCAACTACTCGCTCTCGTAGATGAATTACCTGAAAATACGCTCGAAGAAGTTAGAGACTTCGCTGAATTTCTTAAGCAAAAGCATAGTAAAGCAAAAGCTTCTTGAACTAAGAATATCGGTGGCTTCGATTCGTAAAGATGATAGCTATGCCATAGATAGGCAACGACTACATCTGCGCTTAGCTAACAAACCAGCTTGTCATCGATACCATCATCGTCACCAAGCAATTTATCGACGATCCACGTCAGCTTGGAGAATAGGTTTTGGATATGTTGCTAGCTTGATAATTGAAGATTGGGTCTACGTAGCCTCAAACTTATTCAGCCTCATTTGTTGAAGGCGCTTCGGTCGTTTCAGTCGTTTCAGTCGTTTCAGTCGCCTTTGCTTTCTCAGCAGCGGCTTTGGCTTCAGCTCGCTTCTTCTTTTCTTCTTCGCGCTTGGCTTTCTTTTTCTTATCGGCCTCGATCATGTCTTTCATGACTTCTTGTGCCTGAGCCATTTTCTCTAGGTTGCCGCGATAGAGATCGATGTCTTTTTTCAGAAGATCTTCGTTGAGTTCGATGGTGGTCGCGACTTCTGTCATCAGCGCGTCGCGTTTGTCTTTGTCGTTTAGCAGCTCGGCATCGATCGCTTCGATCACGTTATACAAACCAATGGCGAATAAGCGGCTGTATTTGAACTTTGGATTGCTAATAGCTTTGTGGAGGTTGGCCTGGAGCGTGTCGCTGCCGCTTGCTGTCTTTGCCTGATCTAGCACCGATTTGAAGCTGTCTATCGACGGTAGGGATTTGGCGACGCCTATCAATTCTTCGGCGTCGCGTCGATACTGATCTGGATCGGCTTCGTTTGCCTGCAGAATCGCTCTGTAGATGTTGTCGCGATCGCCTGCCGGTTCATACCCTTGCATAAAGCGGTCATAAGTGCTGACAACGCCCAATGCATAGATAGAATCGTAATTAAAATCGGCATTGACCAGCAGCAAATGGGCCTCTACCATCAGCTCTTCGACCACACGGCGATAGATCGCGTTGATAGGACGGGTGTGCTGGCTATAGAAAGCTCGCTTTGTGTCTGAAACCGTGCGGACGTTGTTCACAAGTAAACTACTCAAATACTCTTTGTAAACTCAATTGTTACGCTTTGCAGCCCCTTTGCCAAGCAGTTCGACCCTTTTTTCTATGCCTTCTTCTCCTTTGACTACCCTTGCTAGCTATCTAGCTGGCGAATTTGAAAACCAGCGACAGGCGGCGGCTGAGCCCGCTTGGTATGTTCATTTGCGCCTGTGGCAAAGACCGGTTCCGGCCCTATCTTCTAGACAAAGATTTACGTTTCTATTAGAGCAGCAGAACGTGATTTCGGGGCAGCCACCCTATAGGCAGCGAATTTTACAGATTACGGATGCAGCAGAAGCAGATCAGCTCAAGGGGCAGTACTTTGCTCTAAAAGATCCGCTGAAATTCAAAGGCGCGGGGCGAGACGCCGAGGTCTTGAAGGGGATTTCGCAGCAAGATTTGGTGACGCTGCCCAACAGCGGCGTGGTGATTCGCTACCAAGTAGTCAGCAGTGGAAACCAAGACGGCTATCAGTTTCAGTCAGCCTTGAAGGACGGTGAACTGTGCTCGTTTGACTATGGCGGTCAGACCCGGTATGTCTACCTAGGCTTTGACGTTATTCCCCAAGGAGACACTATTCTGCTCAAAACCTACGACAAAGGAATAGACCCCGACACTGGCCGAGGTCTATGGGGGGCTTTGATGGGCCCATTTGAAATGGTTAAGCAGGCCAGCTTCGAGGTGTAGCTATCTTTGAGAGGTAGCTGCTCGAAGTGTTGCTAGAAAAGCTATCAGCTAACTGGTCAGCTCACTGGCATCTTAAAGGGGACAGCTAGCGCCTCTACCTCGGTGTCGTAGATCTCAAAAACGGTGTCCATCATGGTCACTTCAAAGACCAGTCTTGCTTCGGTATGAACGTTACAAAGGCGGAAGCTACCGCCGACTTTGTCGGCATCTCGCATGCCTGCGACTAGAGAGGTTAGCCCTGAGCTATCGATGAATGCGATCTTAGCGAGATCCACCAAGACATTGGGCGTGTCTTTGGTGATGGCATCTTGTAGCTTGAGACGAAACTGCCAGGCTGTGGTGATGTCTAATCTACCTTCGGGAGAAAAGACAATGACGGATTCCCCGGCTGGGGTCGTGAGATCTTTGTGCTCCATGGTTTGTCACTCCTCTTTGAAGTCCGAGCTTTGAAGTCTGAGCGTCGCTTTTTCTTAGCTTTTTTAAGGCCCTTGTTTGACCCTGTAGAACTAAGATACCCAGGCAATAAAACTAGGCGTCCATTTCGGCCCAGTCGTGAGGTTTTAAGAATATATCGTATAGCTCGGCTTCTGGGGTACCTGGTTCGGGTGCGTAGGAATATTCCCAGCGAACCATCGGGGGTAAGGACATCAGGATAGATTCGGTGCGGCCATTGGTCTGTAGGCCAAAGAGGGTGCCTCTGTCATAGACGAGGTTGAATTCGACGTAGCGGCCTCGGCGATAGAGCTGGAAGTTGCGTTCGCGATCGCCATACTCAATCCCGGCTCTTTTCTCGACAATTGGCACGTAAGCTGGCAAAAATGCATCGCCGCAGTCCACTGCAAACTGAAAGAGTTCTTCCCAAGATCGCTTCGGTGCGGTGCCTGCTTGCTGGCTGTAAAGTGCGGCGGGGCCGTCTTGGTTGTGGCCGCGATAGAGTTCGCCGCGCTGCCCGTTTTGATAGTCGAAGAAGATGCCGCCGACGCCTCTGGGTTCATCACGGTGCTTTAGGTAAAAGTACTCATCGCACCAGCGTTTGAAGTTGGGGTAGTACTGGGGATTGTGGCGATCGCACGCGGCTTTTAGCGTCTGATGAAAATGCACGACGTCTGCTTTATTGGCGTAGTAGGGCGTCAGATCAATACCGCCGCCAAACCACCAAACCGGGCCCGCCTCAAAGTAGCGATAGTTGAGGTGAACCGTCGGCACATAAGGGTTGCGAGGATGCAGCACCATCGAGGTGCCCGTCGCATAGAACTGATGCCCTTCGGCCTCAGGGCGCTTGATCAAGATCGCTGGCGGCAGCTTGTCTCCCCATACTTCTGAAAAGCCGACGCCGCCTTGCTCAAAGACGTTGCCTGCTTTCATGACGCGCGATCGCCCACCGCCCCCTTCAGTCCGCTGCCAGGCGTCTTCTTGAAACTTGCCGCCACCATCGATTTCTTCTAGCTTTTGGCAGATGCGATCTTGCAGCCCTTTGAACGCTGTACTGACGCGATCGCGAGAGCCTTCTGGTGGCAAAATAGGCGCTGACGGCTCTGATGCAGGGGAAGACGGGCGAACAGCTTTAGCAGGGGAAAGAGTCATGGTGCCTAATATTGCTTAGATGAAGAGAGCCTAAGATAGCTGAAGGGAGATAGCTGAAAGGACAACTGCAGTGACAAAATATCTATCTTTTAGTCAAACACGATCTTAGGGACTTTATTGCACCTTTGAAACAGAGCGTGACAATCTGTGACAAATTGTCTGTAAATCACGGCCCTTTACTGAAACAGTTCAGAAAGCTCTACTAGACTGAAGTTTACGGCTTTTGATGACTTGTATCCTCTATGGAACGCGACTACATAGCGACTAGCACAGCGCCAGCCGAAATCCTTTGGCAGATCGTCAATAACCTGGCCGATATGGATCTGTGGCATCCGCTAATTACCCGCACGAACGCGCCTAGAGGGCAGCGGGCAACGCCGGGCCTGATCTACCGAGCCTTCAACCGCTATCTACTGCTATCTACCAAAGTGTTTGTAGAGCGCGTGCTGCCTGGTGAGCTGATCAGCGTTCGCGTGTTTTCGCTACCGGGTTTGCAAGAGCGGGCCACCTACCGGATTGTTTCTACCCTGTGCGGCACCTGCGTTCTGTATTCAGTCACGCTCAGCGGCTGGCTCTCACCCCTAGTCTGGCCATTTTTGCGACCTCATCTGAACCGAGTCGCCTCAGCGCTGGTACAGGCCGCAGAACATGCCGTCCGCTATCCCGACCAAGCGCAAACCCGAGTGGATATCTTTTGCGAGTAGATATCTTTTGAAAGCCTATCTTTTGAAAGCCTATCTTCAGTATTGAAATCTATCATCGCTAAAAGCTACCTGGCGTAATCCCCAGAGCGATAGTATTTACATAGGCAGCTTTGCACAGGCAACTTTGCACGGGCAGCCGCTGCCGCAAACCCAAAAAGCATACAGAACTCTCCTTAGCGAGAGCCCTTTACACTTCATGATCACTACGCTCGATACAGACTCGATTTTGACGGTACTCAAACCCGTCCAAGACCCCGAATTGCAAAAGAGCCTGGTCGAGCTCAACATGATCCGCAATGTGAGCGTAGACGGCGGCAAGGTGAGCTTTACCCTGGTTCTGACGACGCCGGCCTGTCCACTGCGTGAGTTTATCGTCGAGGACTGCGAGAAAGCAGTGCGGACTCTACCCGGTGTAGACAGCGTCGAGGTAGACGTCACCGCTGAGACCCCACAGCAAAAGAGCCTGCCCGATCGCACAGGGATCGATGGTGTCAAGAATATCTTCGCAGTCACTAGCGGTAAAGGCGGCGTTGGTAAGAGCACCGTTGCGATTAACTTAGCAGTGGCATTGGCAAAAACAGGGGCGGCGGTGGGCCTACTCGATGCAGACATCTACGGCCCGAATGCGCCGATTATGATGGGCCTGAGTGACAGTAATGTCACGGTGCGTGATGACAATGGTCAGGAGGTTTTAGAGCCCGCCTTTAACCACGGTGTGAAAATGGTATCGATGGGTTTTTTGATCGATCGCGATCAGCCGGTCGTGTGGCGTGGCCCGATGCTCAATGGCGTGATTCGTCAGTTTCTATATCAGGTGCAGTGGGGCAATTTGGACTACTTGGTCGTAGATATGCCGCCGGGTACGGGCGACGCGCAGCTAACCCTAGCGCAGGCGGTGCCGATGGCCGGAGTGGTGATTGTGACCACGCCTCAAGATGTGGCGCTCTCAGATGCTAGACGCGGGCTAAAGATGTTTGATCAGCTAAAGGTGCCGATCTTGGGTCTGGTGGAGAATATGAGCTATTTCGTCCCGCCCGATATGCCAGAAAAACGCTACGCCATCTTTGGTGAAGGCGGTGGCGAGCAGGCAGCAGAAGAGCTAGCGGTAGATTTATTGGGTAAGGTACCGTTGGAGATGCCAGTGAGAGAAGGTGGCGATCGCGGCCTGCCTATCGTTCTGGCTGACCCTGAGTCTGCATCTGCACAGGCGCTGATGGATATTGCCAAGCAGACGGCTGCCAAGATTTCTGTGGCTGCGCTAACTTAGGACTGACTTTGTCTTCGGATTTGAGACCATGAGTTCCTATTCCTTTTACTCTGCAGCTCGGCAGCGGCGCTGGAAGAAGTTTTTCCAGGGATGGCAAGGAATGGACTGGCTCTTATTGCTGCTGCCAGTGGGCATCACCATCTTCGCGAGCATTTTAATTAGCAGCACTCAAAAGTACACAGGCGAAACTGGATACGCCATCAACCACCTGAGACTGGGTGCGGTTGGGATGGTACTGGCGCTGTGGATTGCGCGGGGGCGGTATGAGTCGCTGCTGCAGTGGCGATGGCTGATCTATGCGGCGACAGTCGCCTCGCTACTAGCGGTGATGGCGATCGGCACCGAAGGACTGGGCGCACAGCGTTGGATCTCGGTCTTTGGCTTTAACGTACAGCCGTCTGAGTTTGCCAAGCTAGGCGCAATTATCACGCTCGCGGCGACGCTCAAAGATCGAGACGCGCCGACACCGTTTGGCATCATCAGAGCGCTGAGTATTACAGCGGTTCCCTGGGCGCTGGTCTTCTTGCAGCCAGATCTAGGGACATCGCTGGTATTCGGTGCGATCACCGCTGGCATGCTGTATTGGAGTGGGACAAATCCGGGCTGGCTGATTCTAATGGTCTCACCGCTGGTGTCAGCGATTGTGTTTCACGTATCTTTTCCCGTTTGGGTTGGCTGGGCGCTGCTGACGGGGGTGGTGGCCTATCGATCCTTGCCCTGGTCGCTGCTTAGTGCGGTGGCGGCGATCGCGCTCAATGTGATGTCAGGCAAGCTAGGCGAGGTGATGTGGGGCTTTTTGAAAGACTATCAAAAAGATCGCCTGATTTTGTTTCTAGATCCCGCTAAAGACCCGCTAGGCGGTGGCTATCACCTAATTCAGTCGCGCATTGCGATCGGAGCTGGAGAAGTATGGGGCCGGGGCCTATTTCAAGGAACGCAAACGCAGCTCAGCTTTATTCCAGAGCAGCATACTGACTTTATTTTCTCGGCAGTAGGAGAAGAGCTAGGGTTTGTCGGCGGGATGATTTTGCTCCTTGCCTTCTGGCTGATTTGTTTGCGCCTAGTGATGATCGCCCAAAATGCCAAAGACAATTTCGGCTCTTTGCTAGCGATTGGCGTCCTATCGATGATTGTCTTTCAGGCAATGATCAATATTAGTATGACGATTGGACTAGCCCCGATCACAGGCATTCCGCTGCCGTGGATGAGCTATGGCCGATCGGCGCTGCTGACGAATTTTGTGGCGATTGGACTAGTCGAGTCAGTGGCAAACTCTCGCTCTAAGCTAAAGTTTGGCGCGGCCAAAAGTTTAAGAGATTGAGCGATGTGAATCGGCTGGCTTTAAATGTCGCTAAAGTGTCGCTAAACTGAACGCTAGTGACCGCTGTTTTCTTTGATACCTATTTTCTTTGATACATCTGTGTGATGGATGTGATGGATTTAACGTCGTACGAGCCCCCGGTTTCAGCTTTGCTCACCTATGGCAATTGCCTAGAGGTCGATAAAAAGGTGAGCGATCCAGAGCGCGATCGCATCGTCGAACAGATACTGGCGGATGGCGCTGAGAATATAGATAGATCGTTGTTCTCTAAGCTCAGACCCATTCACAAGTTCGAGAGCTGGCCAGACTACATAGAAGATCTGGGGATCACCTCTGAGTACATCCCAGCGCTGATTCGGATGGCAACCGATGACGATCTCAATGAAGCAGACGGTGAGTCTTTAGAGGTGTGGGGTCCGGTGCATGCCTGGCGGTGTCTGGGCCTCTTGAAGGCAGAGGAAGCCGTTGAACCGCTGCTAGAGGGTCTATTCGTCGGCGAAGAGTATGGCGACTGGGTTAGAGAAGAGATTCCTTGGGTAATCGGGATGATCGGTGAGAGCGCCATCAAACCAGTGTCTCTGTTTCTGGCCAACCGCAAGCACGATATGTGGGATCGCATCGCGGCGGTTGTCGCCTTTGAACACATGGCGCTCTTACATCCAGAGCTAAAAGAAACCTGTATAAAAAGGCTGGCCTCGCAGCTAGCAGATTTTAGATACAACTCCGAAGAACTCAATGCGTTTCTAGTCAGTACGCTAGTCGAACTAGAAGCCGTTTCTAAGGCAGATCTGATCGAAAGAGTGTATGCCAGCGAGGCAATTGATGAGACTGTCTGTGGCACTTGGCCAAGTGTACAAGTCGATTTGGGGCTAGCCAAAGAAGAAGATTTTGACCCGTCTGAGCTGAAGCCAGAATTTGAATGGGTTCCCCGTCAGCAAGTGTCTAGAAGCATAGAATCTAGGAGCAAAGGCACTGCCGCTGAGTTAGCGCTACCGACCAAAAGTCTTAAGAAGAAGACTTCACAGGCTTCAGGGTTTGGCAAAGGCGCGACTAAGTCGCCTAAGAAAAAGAAGAAGCGATAGTCAAATTCGCAGACCTTTCGCTTTTCTACATTCCTTTCGCTCTTTTATATTGTGGGTAAATATTGCGGGTAGATTGTAGGTGACTGGGTACTGACGCTCCTGGTATTGACGATCCTAGTCGGAGCCAAGACCTCTAAAGTCAGGACGCTCAGCTAGGATCGTCATCCCAAAAATAAGGGAAAGTGCTAGTAGCTATCGCCGTCTGTGACGGTCTTGTTTGCCAAAGCGTGGTTGGCCTCGTGGAGGCGTTCAGCGATCGCATCTCTCCAGTTCAAACTGATACCAGGGTTTGCTAACACTTGCTGTGCTTGCTCTCTACACCGAGCGCCAGCAGCTAGATCCATCTGGGCGATGTGGGCCAAATCTTCGTAGAGCTTTTGGAGTGGAACTTTCTTCTGAGGTTGTCTAGTCGTATCGGGCGATACGTTTGCAGACATTTTAGACATGTTTTAATCCTCTTGATGAGTAAGCATCTGCACAAAAGGCAGGTGTCCAATTTAGATTGTCGCCTTCTTCTCTGGTAAGAGGGGAAAGCTTGCAAGAAGATTTACACAAGTAGAAGATAGGATTTGATTTCTTCGCGTTTCTTAAGGAAACTGCTGATAACTACGTGTAGCCGTTGAGATGACGGTAGTTTACAAAGTAGCGAACGGATTATCGCCTGATGAAATGTGATTTTGTACACCGTTGATAGATACGCAGATGGAAACAGGCTAGGCTTTAGTAAATCTTATAGCGCCTTTAGCTGGCTACTTAGCGTGGCTTGTCTGGATTGCTGCAAAACTTGAGGTAGGCTATGATCAATTTCAGTATATACAACAAACTATGCGATGCGTTCTCTAGCAGATTCGCCTTTTCTACAGTCTTTATGTTGGCAGGGTCAGTCGGCTTCTGTAACTAGCCTTTGTGACGAAGAAATTCTTCAACTATATGAGCGTAACTGGCACTATCGCGGAGTCATGACAGAGTTAGGAGAGGTAGAAATAGTTTTACTTCAAAAGCTTGCAAAAAAGTATCGTTCTTGGTTGGTCAACGAAGTGTAGCCCAACAGAGTTTAGTCTTAGTGCTGTGCAGTTTCGATTTCTCTTATATTCAAGAATGTAACAAGGAGATATGCTCCGATACATACAGTTAATCGAATATTTAACTGCTACGCTCCTTTTCTCGCTGCTAGAATATATGCAAAAGGTCGGCTGTATATATGTTTTTATGAAGATGGAAACCCTAGAGATCCAAATTTGTAAGATTGATTAAAACGAGGCGTACGGATAGCAGGTTTTGCATAAGCTGATTGCATAGTGAGTTCCTTCAGTGCATTTTCTGCTGTTTTGATTCAAAATGGTCTACATCATTACGCTTGTGATTGGTCTTTCAATAGGCGGCGGTCTTGCTTGGGTTTGTTCAAGACGTTACTGGACGAATCGATTACGAAAGATAGAGCAGGTTCTTTTTACTCAATACAGTAATGACGTTCAGCGAGAAACGCAAAAAACGCTAGAGGCAGTAGAAAAGCAGCGTGAATTGAGAGATAGAGAATATTCTCTACTGAGCCAGAATGATGGTTTAGTTGCGCGTGAGGCAGTTCTTTTAGGGGATTTGGAGTTAGCAAAGCAAAGGCTGAAAATCCTCAAGAAGACTTACGAGGCTCGCTTGAGCACGGAGCAACAAGAGGCAAAGCAAGCCTATCATGAACTACAAGAGCGCTATGAAGGAGAGCTGATAGAGAAGCAGTGTGAATGTACGAACCTTAGAATTGAACGCGACGATTGTAAGCGAAGAAGGGAAGCGAATACTAGTATTTTCTTCAAAGAACATGAGGCGCTTGAGCAAAGAAATCAAAGTTTGATCGCGGATCAGCAACAGCTAACTGCCGAGCTAGCCAGCCTGCGAAAGGTATTGTCAGAGAAGCAGATAGCGTATGAGCGAGATAGAGAGCTCGCTGCTCAGAAACTAGACATAGATTTTGGTAAGATTGTTGCTGATTTATTTCCTGACGTTGAGCTTCTACGAGATTCAAAGGATCAGATCAACAGAAATAAAAGTGACTTTAGCGCTCTCCTGTTTCAAATTCAGGCTCTCAACAACGGTGATGTCTCTCATTCTAAAAAAATACGAGCTACGCATGGTGTTTGGTCGGAGTGCAGGACGAATAGCATGGGTATGATGAGAATCTATTATCGCAAGGCAAAAGATTCTGGTAGATACGAAGTTTTAGTGTCTCGAAAGCACAGCGATAAGTCACAGAAGCACGATATAAAATGGTTGAAAGCTCAGCCTAATTGAAGCTAATGCTATTGGTTATCCTATCAATCATGGGCTATCAATCAATTGGTGAGGAAACGCTCGGGGCCAGTGTGATAAAAGTCGTAGGTGTCTCTGTAGCGGCGATCGCCAAAGTTGTTGAAATCGGGGGCGCTACCTGACTGCAGATAAACTACCGTGATCGCATTTCCATCCTGCTGCAAAACTCCCCATGAGCTTGGAATTCTGGTGTTAATCACCTGTCCTCCTAGCGGACCTGTAATTTCAGTAAGCTGTTCTTCAAAAAGCTGTTCGATAATCTCAGTCTCTTGCTCTGTTGGAAACGTTGCATAAAGCTGTGGTGTGAGGGTTAGCCTACCTTGACTATTGGCGCTAATTCGGCTGCTATCGATGCGAGCATACTGGAACGGAGCTTGGTCGGCGCGGGTGACGATGACCATCGTCGGCGCATTAGGAAAAGAAGTTTGTACCGATTCGAGTAGCTTGGCCAAATTACTAATCTGTCCGCTTTCGGTCAGGGTGTTGTTCGCAAGCCCATTTAGAATTGGCTCGGTGAAAAGAGGAAGCACCTGCTCGACAGAGCGATCCATTTCAGTTTGGGTCTGAACGAACTGAACCTGCGCCGCTTGGGTAGCGGCTCTAGCCCGTAGCTGATTGGTAATTTGTAGGCCGCCGATGATGAGTGCGATCGCTACTAAAACCACCACAATACTCTGCCGTACCCGCCGCTTCAGCCGAGCCGAAACCGCATAGTCAGGTAGCTGCGCTCTGCTGGCACTAGCCTCAGCGAGTAGTGCCAAAGACAGTAGTAGATTCATCACCACCATGACAAAAGCGATAATTCCGCCGGCCACTAAGCCTGCTCGCACTAGCAGGCTCCAGATAGGTGGCAGAATATCCCACTGCAAAAACTCGTCAATGACCCATAGCACCGTGCCAAAGCAAGCAAGGGTCAGCAGAAAAACGGCTAGATTCGTAACGAGCCGCAGGAGAAAACGGTGATTCATGGAAAGCAATACGAGGATTAATTAGCAACTACAAATAAGCTAGCTGCTATTTCTGATAGTAGAGCCTCATATGCTAGTAGAGCTTCATATGCATAACGACTAGGACGTAGGGTCGGTACTACTTATTGGAATTCATTATCAGAATTCGGGGCGCTCTAGCAGGCAAAACAGCGTCAGCGCTATCGTACAAGATAGTGTAGTGGCCGAGAAGCTATCACAGCCCAGCGCCTGAATCGGAAAATACAGCAGAAGGGCGGCACTGGCCGAAAGTCCGGTCGGCTGGCCCAAGAATTCAAAGAAATCCTGGGTGCTTTCTAGCCACTCTAACAATTTTAAGAAACGTCTAAGAAGTGTCATAAGATGTTGAACCACTAAGACAGCAATTGACAGAATCTAGCTCAACAGTTGGTCAAATACAGTACTAAAAACGAGCTTTGGAACTTTTCCTACCCAGTTTTCAATAGGCTGCTGGTGCGAGTCTAGCAAAGTAAACTGAGGCACACCCGTCGCGCCAAAGGTCTCGACCTGGCTAGCCCACTGAGGCTCGTCGATATCTAGCATAACGAAATTGATGCGATCGCCATACCGTTCGTGCAGCGTCTCGACCGTACTAGACATCCCTTGGCAAGTCGTACACCAATCGGCATAGAACTCAATCAGCGTCGGCTTTTGGCTCGTCAAGGCCAGATCGTAAGGAACCGCTTTGGTCGCCATTGATTTCAAAGTCATCAGTCCAGACAGCGGCGTCATACTTGTGATATTGGCGGTAGGCCGAGTGCAGGCGATGGCCGTCACCATCGCTAACGGCAAAGCTATCAGCGCTATCCACAGACGCCAGCCTGGTGCAGTCGAGCTTTTACTGGCCGAGCTTTTATTGGCATTGTTATTTGATGTAGAAGTCATAGGCTTTCTTCTTTCAACCTCTTTCAAGAAACTAGCGATAGTAATAGACCAAGAAAATATGAACGGCTAACAGCAGTGCGAATATGCCCACTAAAAAGATGTGACTTTGCAGCCAGACAGAACGCATCGCTCGAATTAGCTCGCCTTTGCTCATTCCTATTCGACCTGTAGCACCCTTTTTTTCAGCGCTTTCCCAAGTACTCTTTTTGTCAGAATCGCCTTTGACAGAACCCCTTTTATTGGTGAGGCTAAAGACTTTGCGCGGCGACTCTAGCACGCCGGTTTCGGCGACTACGCCGACTAGGGCACTCAGCGTTACCCCAAAGAAGGACCATAGGAAGATGGCATTGTAGTTGATGCCGCTGACACCCAGGGTGTGGACCAATACCGCTGCTAGCAAAGCCACGCCTGTAAAGATATGCAGACTGCGCCACATGAGTACGCTGCCAGGCATCTTTACCCTTATTGGCCAGCTACGACTGCGTTTTCTAGCAGTCAGTAGCATCTCGGCTAGCACTAGCGCTAAGGCGATGTAGCCGGTTATTTGCTTGTATAGCTCGCCGCGCAAGAACTGATGAAGATCGAAGGCGCGATCGCGAAGCGCCTCTATATACCAAGGACTCAGCGCAAAGGGTAGCAGTAAAACTGCAGAAACTAAAGTGAGAATGATTAGCGTCGAAAATCTAGGCTTCATCAGCTTAAAAAGGCTCTATTTCAATCAAAAGATTTCTATTCCCCTCACTCTTACTTGGTCTAGCCCGGTAAGACTAGATAAGTCAGAGAAAAGGAAATAGAAAGAAACCCTAGCGTCTACGCATCCGCAGGCATACTGTCAACCGGAATGTTGATCACAACGCCGCCCATGACATCGCCCATCTCAAACACTTTGTCAGGATAGCGTTCTAAATGAATTGGGTGAGTATTGTGACAGGTTACACAGGCTTCAGCTACCGCTAAATCAGGATATATCGCCGAATAATAGGCCTGTCCGCCTACTTCCTGATAGCCTTTTACTGACTCGCCCGTTTCTTCCATCTCTACCACCGCAGCGGTCTCAAACTCGCCTTTAGGAGCTTGGTTATCGTTGATATTCCAAGAAGACACTAGGCTGTAGGTAAAATCGCCCGATTCACTCGCAATTTCAGAACCCAGACGAAACATTTGGGCCGGTAAAGGAATTCCGTCTGTCTGCTGCCAACCTTCAGTGGATTCTATACCCAAGACGCCCTCTTCATTGGGTTTACCTTCCAAAGTCTTTGTACGATTTACCACGTGTCTAGTGTAGGCCGTTCTATCCGCCGCTAGCGTGGTGTGGATATAGTCTGCGACCAGTTCAGGGGCAATCATTGGGCCAGTTGCCGTAGCCGTACCGCCCCCACCCCCGCTGCAAGCCACTGCTGTAAAACAGATGGCAATAGCTAGAGTCAATAGTGCCAGTGTCTTAGCGCGAAAGCGCCGTATCCATGATTTAAACATTGTTATTGATGTCCTTCGAGATGTAAATCAAACAAAATATCTATTTCAAAAGCCGAAGGTTATCCCGCACCTTCTGAAACAGAGGCATTGCCCACCCGCCGCTCTTCGGCTGCTCGCATCAAATCAAATGTTTGATGGTTCAGCGTCGGCGGGCGGTCAAAGTTGGCTTCGACAAGTTCATCGTCGAAAATGCTGTTGTAGCTGTATTCCACCCCGTGGCAGTTCATACAGACTTCTCCTACCATGCGATCGCGAGGCTTGAGTGTGTAGGTGTTGTTGTGATTCACCTTTGCCGTTGGAATGCCATCGGCACTTTTGTGCGCGACTCGGGGCAGATGGCAAGTCGCGCAGGTCACCGAAGCGGAGCCCGGTCTCGGCAAGGGCTGACTAGCAAACACCGCTTGTGCATGTTTGGAGTTTTCGTAGTTGAGAGAATGGGTGTCGTTGTGGCAGGTTAGACACGAATCTACGGCTGCCTGCATCGTGTTTACCGAATGAACATTGTGGCAGGCATTGCAGTTCATCTGCTGATCAAAAGCATCGCGCTTCATTGGGATCTGGGCAATCTTGGGCGTTAGTGGCGATTCCCCTTCTAATAGGCGGATGCCGTGCTTTCCTAACAAAAAGGTTTCTACTGGCTGCTCGTGGCAGGATAAACAGCTTTCGTGATCAGGATTAGCGACAAACTCATTACTCTCGTTGTTTTGGTGGCAGCTTGCACAGTTCACATCATTTAGCGCATGTACACTCGGCTGCCAAAGTGAAACAATCTCTTCAATCTCTTGCTCTGTGGCTGCCGAAGCGGGCAATGCCCCTCCTATAAGCAGCGAGCTAGCCCAAAATATCACTAGGACAATCACCAAAACAGCTTTCTTCGGAGATCCCATGAAGGCAATCATGATTTTCCTCCTAAGAATTCCTTTTGCAGATTTGGCTCGGGCGCAGCCTCCAGCTCTGTTTCGACTACTCTTTCGGGCAACTGTTGCACAGGCAGCATGGCTGGCTGGCCCATGTTTTGTCGAAGAAACCCGGTCGAGATAGTGTCATGCTCGTGGTAGTTGTGACAACCCGCTGTCCAGCAGCCATCTGGCGCAAAGCCTTCATGACTTTTGAGCTGTGTCAGCGTCAGCTCTTCGTGACACGCCATACAAAGATCGGGCTGCAAGTGTACGCCTCTGCCAAACATATGCACATGTTCGTTATGGCATGCCGTACAGGTCAACACGTCTACTTTCTCTCTAAATTCAGCCCAGCGCGGATCGCGAAACTTCTTAGCGCCGTGCAAATCATTCTCTAACTCTGCTTCGTGACAGCGGTTGCAAGTTTCGTTAGACACCTGCTTAAATCCTTCGTGGCAAGAGGCGCAAGAAGCTTCAAACAAGTGATGGCCTTCAGAGGTCTCACCCGGCAAGAAGATTTGCTTTTGCTCCAGGGCAAATGCTGTTGATATAGAAAGCAGCAGCATAATTAAGGCTAAAACAATAACAGACTTTAGCTTCGGCTTTAGCTTTTGAGGCCAAAACAAATTTCGACTGGAGCGACGCTTCATCAAAGTAACGAAAGAAACTATAGAAGAATTAAAAGTAGAACTACTAGCGCAGTGGCCGAGCTGCCAATGATGCCAGCGGCCTTGCCGTTGCTGATACCTGCAGGTAACTCGACATTGGCAGTAGGATCGGCAGTAGATTTAGCGACTGCAGTAGCCGCCGCTGTAGTCGCTACCGCAGTCGTTACAGTAGGATCGCTCAGATGTACCTCGGCCTGAGAATAGTCTGCACCGTCCAACATGATTTTGGTGATAGCACCATAGGCTCCTACCCAAGCCGCTTCGACTTCTGGCGTCCAAGCGGAACCTGTGTATTGTTCTAACGTTTTTAGCAAACTGCCGCCCACGAGCGGGTAGTGCTCAGGCAAGGCACCGTATTTCACATGGCGGGCCCCTAGTCCGCGCAGCGCTTCGGTGAGCACCTCTGGCTTTCTAAGATTGTCGACAACCATGACTAGTGCCCCTTTTAGCATCTGCTGTTGCTTTGGCATACTAGTGTGCTCAAAAAGAGGCTTGGCTTCTGGATAGTCAGTCAGCAAGTTCTCGTAAAAGCTAGCCGTGAACTCATCAGCTCTGGGTTTAACCAGCTCAAAGCTTTGTTCAAGAATGCCAACTTTGAGCCCTTCTTCACTTGGTGGCGCTTTTTCTTCGGACACGGTTGAACCCAGTGAGTCTGCGATCGCTGCGTTCTCTGAAGGCATGCCATCCAAGGCTACGGCTGATTGTTCATAACTAGCACCTTCTAGCATCAGTTCAGTGATGGCACCATAAGCGTTCGCCCAGGCGTTTTCTAGTTCGAGACTCCAAGCAGAACCTGCATATTGTCCTAAGGTCTTCAGCAGACTGCTGCCCACTAGAGGATAGTGTTCGGGCAAAGCACCATATTTGATATGTCTAGCGCCTAATCCCTTGAGAGACTTGCTCAAGACTTCTGGTTGCCTGAGATTATCGACGACCATGACTAATGCTCCTTTCAGCATCTGCCGCTGAGCAGCCATATTCGTGTGTTCAAATAAAGGCTTGGCATCTGGGTAGTCGGTAAAGAGATTGTTGTAAAAGCTGACAACAAAATCATCTGCTTTGGGCTTGACTAGCTCAAAGCTTTTCTCTAGTAGCTCTACATCTAATGCCATAGCTAAGTCTGCGCTCCGAGTAAATAAGAGAGAGTGGTTATTGAAAAGATTGCTTAGTCTATACAGGTGCCTCTACCAATAAAGAGTCAGGCACACGCCATAAGGTGTACGTCAGAGTAAGGCGTATAGATTTAAGACGTATAGGCCACGAATAGTCCCTGTTGCCACGAATAGCCTTGTTTGTCATCTGCCTGTGGCACCACCCAAAACTACGGGGATATAAGTTGTTGTTTTGTATCTGTGATTACTAAATTCTTAATCAACATTAGAAAGTTGCATGACTTCTACGCAAGTATTGCATCGAGCAGGTAAAACAAAATGGGACAGTGTATTCTCCATCTTGCGAATACGCATATTTGTCAAATAACTAGTAGAGCCTTGTTTGTCAGGAAGGCTCTGATGCCGCGTTATAAACGCTGCGGCGGACGGCGGATGTTTGTTTTTGTTGTAAGGAGGTGCTTGCTATAGAAACATACGTAGCCTAGATCTCTACTTGCAAAGCGATTTCATTACTGATGCGCTAAATGCGATAAAGCTATGCAAAAAATGAATTTGCCAGTTAGATTATGCAGCTTTTGATACAAAAGAAGTAAGGAACTGTGTTGATTATTGTATTTAGTTCGGACGTATCTCTTTTGGAAGATACTCAGTCATGAATCAGCTATTGGTTCGACTAGCCCAATGCTGACGTTTGTTATTCTTTTTATCTAAAATCTTTTTGGCACATGACAGTCAATCTGGCTAAAGTCAATCTGGCTAAATCTTTGGGGTCTATTAAGTTAGCTGTGCCTTTGTTGGTTGCGATCGCAACCATATTAATCGGCGCAACATTCTACGAAGCTGAAGTCGGCTCGGCTGTGGTTCAGCAAGAAATCTACAAGAGTCCCTGGTTTGGTGGACTGATGTTTTTGCTGGCGGTCAACCTAGGGACTTCTACGCTCTTACGCTATCCCTGGAAGGGTGCGCGTAAAATTGGATTTGCCATTACCCACTGGGGGTTGGTGGTGATTATCGCGGGTTCGGCAGCGGTGATTCATCTCAGCGTGGAAGGGATGATGCTTGCTCGCACTGACGCAGGCCCGGTGAGTACGCTAAGAGTCGATGGCGATCTAGTCGAAGTGGCCGCTCCTGGTCAACCTTCTGAACAAGCCTCTCTCTTTATTAAAGCGGATGGCACGGTTGTTCCTAGTCAGGTCGGTGGGCTTTCGCTGCTGGGCTATAGCGACAATGCGATTAGTACCGTGCGGTTTGCGACAGGTGGAAAGATCGAAAACCCGGCTGTTCGACTGGTGCTAAAGAGCGATCGCATGGGTCAGTCTTTAGAGCGATGGCTAGCGGCTGCGCCAGCGGCCTACGATACAATCGACATCGGCCCAGCCGAGCTTCAGCTAGTCAAGGCACAAACCGCTGACGAACTGGTCGCTGCGCTGACTCCACCCGCAGAAAGCCCTGTGGCTAAGCAGCATGGGGAAGTCACTATCTCATGGCTAGGTCAGTCGCGCACGATTGACATTGATCAAGATCTGGGCAAATCTCTCGAGCTAAACGCGCAGGGACAGACCTTGAGCGTTCAGACTGTTGGCTTTTGGCCAGATTTTCGATTAGACGGCAACCGTCAGCCAGTGAGTGCCACCGACTCGCTCCGCAACCCTGCCGTTCAGCTCATGGTCACCAACGGTAAATCGAGCGAAAGTTGGTTTGTCTTTGGCAATCCTGGATTTGAGTCCATTCGAAATTCAACAGAAGGAGACCCTATTGCCCCCCTTTTCGATGTTGACTATGAAATTATCACTAACCCTGCGCCAACTGCCTTTTTTCGTTTGATAGTCGACCAAAAAGGTGCCCTTCACTACGCCGCGAAATCTTCTAAAGGATTCAAGTCAGGCGCGATCGCTATCGGCGATTCTGTTGTTCCTGGCTGGGCGGATTTTGAAGTGACGCTGGCCGACTATATTCCTTTTGCCACCGTAGAAAGAGAGATTGTGCCCCTGCCGCAGCGATCTCTAGCGGGTTCGCCAACAGCAGGTGAGCCAGCATTGCTTGTCTCTGTAGGAGAGGCGGGCAAACCCGTCTGGATTCCTTGGGGACGGCCCACGGCGATTGATAGCGAAGCAGGTGACTGGTTTGTTGCCTTTAGTCCAAAGCTCTTGCAGCTACCGTTTAGCCTGAAGCTCAATGACTTTATCGTCGAGCGCAATGAGGGCAGTGAGTCGGTCGCGATGTGGACCAGTGAGGTTTCTTTGATCGGGCCAAACGAATCAGACAGCGATTTGGATAGCTATACAGTCAGCGATCGCAGCGTTTGGATGAATCATCCTACCTGGTTTAGAGGTTGGAAAATTGCTCAAGCCTCTTGGAATCCAGGCGATCTGAGTCAGTCTACTTTGCAGATTAAGAGAGAACCCTGGTGGGTGACTGGGCTGACATGGCTAGGGTCAGCAATGGTCACTGCTGGCGTGGCGACCATGTTCTACGGGCGCGCCGTTGCTAAGAAGCTAACTAAACAGTTTAAAGGGGTTACCGATTTACTCGAAACGCCTGAAGCAGAAGATGCCGCTGCTGCTTCAATGCCGCACTCGATTCCACTATTCAATGCCTTATTAGGGAGATAAAACTACTCATGACTGCTTCTTCCCAGCAAAAGGTGAAAAGCCAAGATCCGCTTGCCCATCAGCTCGACGACAGTCAAAACGAGACTATCTCAATGATAAAGCTGATAAAATTTGCCATTGGTTTGACCCTGGGGCTGCTGCTGATCGCCTTACCGTTTAGCCAATTTCAGCCATCGCCCTTGAATCCATTAGAAACCATAGTGGTGCAGCAAGGCGGGCGCAAGAAACCGCTAGATACAGTGGCGCAAGAAACGGTGGCTAAGATTCATGGCGCTACTGTTTATCGGCACGATGGCATTGTCGAAGATTCGATGACAGCGTTTATGTCTCTATGGTTGAACAATCGCGACTGGAACCAAGCGCCTTTTGTTCTTTTTAGCTATAGGCCATTGAAGGAGAAAGTAGGTCTTGACCCGGATCAAAAGTATTTCTCTTTTCAGACGCTGATGACGAATCAGGCGCTAGGCGATGTTGTTCGTGAGGCGCATAAAAAAGATCTCGAAGGCGCAGATCTCAGTCGAAATGAGCGAGAAGCGATAACGATAGAAGATCGGCTGACGCTGATGCTGGGTTCTGTCGATGACAATGCGATCGCAATTGTCCCTCATCCAACCGACGTGAAGGGCAAGTGGATGGGCATTTCAGAAGAATCGCTGTATTCAGCAGAGGCGATCGCACCGCTACTGTCCAACTTCACTGCGATGAAACAGCGATTCCTCGCACAGCCGGATTCTCTCTCTGGGCTCAGCACCCTAGCCGCTCAGCTAACGTCCGATCTTCGTACCCTCAGTCCAGTGGTGTATCCGGTAGTCGGCGTGATGGACAAAGAAGTCTTTTTCAATCACTTTCATCCCTTTGCTAGCGCTTGGAAGCTGTATGGAATTGCGTTTATCGTCATGTTAGCAACCGTATGGATAAAGCCGGTGGAGCTGTACTGGAGCGCGATTGGACTGTTTGTCGGTGGTGTGATTGTGCAAAGCTACGGGTTTTTGCTGCGGATGCAGATTGCCGATCGTCCGCCAGTGACCAATATGTATGAATCGGTGATCTGGGTCGGGTTTGGCATTGCCGCGATCGCGCTCATTTTCGAGCTAATCTACCGGGCCAAATACTATCTGCTAGCTGCGGCCCCGCTCGCCGTGATCTGCCTGATTCTGGCCGATAGTCTGCCTGCTGTTCTAGATCCGAGCATTTCTCCGCTGGTTCCCGTTTTACGAGACAATTTTTGGCTAAGTATTCACGTGCCTACCATTGCCCTGAGCTATGCTAGCTTTGCTCTGGCACTCGGCATTGGCCACGTTGCGCTCGGTAGCTATCTGTTTACGCCCAGCGCCAAGGCTAGAATTCATCTACTCTCGCAGCTCAACTACCGGGTGCTGCAGGTCGGCGTACTGCTACTGACCGCAGGCATTATCTTGGGCGGTATCTGGGCGCATTTTTCTTGGGGACGTTTCTGGGGATGGGACCCCAAAGAGACTTGGGCGCTGATCGCTTTGCTGTGTTATCTGGTGCCGCTACACGGTCGTTTAGTCGGCTGGATTGGCAACTTTGGCATCAGCGTTGCCAGTGTGGCGGCTTTCAACGCAGTGCTGATGGCTTGGTACGGTGTGAACTTTGTATTGGGAACGGGTCTACACAGCTACGGCTTTGGGACGGGCGGCTCTGAGTGGATGATAGCGAGCGTTATCGGCCTGGATATGTTGTTCGTATTAGCTGCAACTGCGAGATACAAAGGCTGGCTGAATAAGTTGTCAATCAGTGCTGGTGAGACCACTGCCAGCGCTAACTCCTAAAGACAACTAAAAACCCGCCTGAGAATGAATCCCAGTAAGCTTTTGAGCCATTTGCTATTGGTTATTTCAAATTGGCATCTGTTGATATATTGATTAAACGTTGAACCAGACATTAGAAGAGATTAGACTATGAAGCGTAGAGCATTTATGAATTGGGTAGGCGTTGGCTTTATGGCTTCGTCTTTGCCCGTTGCGATCGCAGCCTGCACCCCCGCTGTCGAAGAACCAGAAGCTATAGACGAAGCTGCAGCCGATCCCTGTGCAGCTGATCCCTGTGCTGCTACTGAAGCAGCCGATAGCAGTGTTCGAGAAGACGGTTTTGCCCCGCTTGGTAGTGTCGCAGATCTAGATAGCGCTGGATTTTTATCTGATAAATCCTTCGCGGGTGGCCCAGTGATTGCTATTCGCGATCCAGCCAATGCAGATAGCGTCGTTGCGTTTAATTCAACCTGCACTCACCAAGGTTGCAGCGTTGCTTGGGAAAGTTCAGAATTTGCTTGCCCCTGTCACGGTTCCAAGTTCAGCGCTAGCGGCGAAGCCACCGAAGGGCCAGCTACCGAAGCTTTAGCCACATACGAAGCAAGGATTGAAGACGCTCAGGTGCTAGTGAGAACGGCATAGTTCACGAGTCTCTATCTTCGCTGTGTGCGTGAGTCTAATGACCGTGAACGCTGGATGCACGGTCTGCTAACAGTGAAGTTGTGTGGCGGCAGATCATCCTAGAGCCTAACCAACAACCTCTGTTCCGTCCGCACCGATGTAGTGTTAGCTAGATTACTTCACTGTTAGCCTTCAAGTAAGATTAGAAGATTCAAGGCTGAAAACGGAAGTTTTGGAGAGATCGCACTTGAGCAATGGTTTCAAAGTCGCGATCGTTGTGAATTAAAAGTAAATTATGTTCTAGGGCTACTTGGGCAATACAGCAATCGATTGGGCTGCGAACGGTAAGTCCTTGGCGGCGCAAATCGTAGTAGATGCGTGCAGCCTCTTGCCACGAAGAAGGCGTGAGTTCAACGTAATCCTGTGTTTCAAGGTGACTCTCCCCGCCCTAGAAGGACGAGGCTTCATTAAGCCCTAAACGAATACTGTTGGATATAGGTTTAGTCTTAACGGGCGCGTCACAGCGCCCCTGGTTATCTCACTCAGGTCGAGACCTAAGATTGAGGCCACTTTTCGTAGAATGTTGGCTGCGCCATTGCAATCAGCACTGATTATCCAACCTTGTGCAGTTCGATAGAGCTTGGTGATTGTGCGCTTTCCTGATGGCTGCCAGTCGTCGGGTTTCTCACCGTAAACAGGTAGACTATCGCCATCTAGAAATGAGGCTTTAGAGGTATAGGACTCTTCAGTCTCAACAAAGCGCACTCCAATTTCTTCGAGTACCGCCTTCAATCGATTCTTCAGTTTAGCAGTCGGTAGCTGCACAAAGTTTTGATTGTTGCGCTTGCCAATATTGACGCTGGTTTTTGCCCCCTGATTCCAGCCAAAGACAACCGTGCCAATATCGTTGGCAACGCAGTAGTTAGCAATCCGCCGCGCTGCCTTGTTGATGTAGTCGCGCAGGCGTCGATTGCGCTTCTCCGTCATCAGCGCTAGTTTCTTAGACCAATAGCCTTTGTTGTGCTTCGCTAACTCACGGTTCAGGGTATGGTTCCAACAGTTAGGTTGCTTGCCGTCGATGATGAAGCTATCGCCGCGATTGCTCACGCAGGTTAGCCAGTTCCTTACCCCTGGGTCAATGCCGAGAGCGTTCTTAGGATTCAGCTCATAGCGCTTGACTTCGCGCCGATAGATCCACTCGACGTAGAAGCACCGATTGCGAGGGAAGATACGCACTTCTCTGATTCGCTCGGGATGAATGTTTGTAGGTGCTGGGATGTAGATCTCGCTGATGCCTTCTAAGCGCTTAATCGTCGCGCCTAACGGTAGGCGAATCAGTCCGGTTTCTATCGTCTCGTTTAGGCCCAAATGCTGAGCTGGATACGAGAAGCCTGCCAGCCCGCCTGACTTCCGATAGTGCGGTGGCTTGGGCTGATCGGACAGCTCACCTCTATACCACTTCTGCAACAGTTCGCTATACGACTTGAACGACTCACAGACACCCATCAACGTTTGCTGAGCAGTCTGAGAGAACAACGCTTTGTAGTGTCGATTCTCTTTTAGATGCTTGTCTAGTTCGTAGTAGTTGCTATCGACTCGATTTGCCTGACGGGTAGCTCGCTTAAGCGCATAGATAGCACAGTTGCCTAAACTGTTTGCCTGACGACAAAGGTACTCGATGACCGACTGTTCGAAAGTAGGCAGATACAGTCTATCTTGTTGGCAACCGTAGTTCATGCTTGTCTTTCATTTGGTATACCTTATTGTATCGTATACACAGCTAGAGATTGTAAGCAATGAGACAAGATGGTATACAACCCAGGTCAACGCGCCACTGTCGCTATCAGTCTCGGCATCATTTCTGTTGGATTCCGTTCAAGCGCAGACGGATATTTAGGGATGAAGCCATCATTGCCGCAACCAAACAGTATGTGACCGAAGCGATTGAGAACAACGATATGCAGCTACTTGCTATCGAAGTAGACCGCACGTTAATGGACCATGTTCATGTGTTCGTCAGCCTGCCGCCACGGTTATCGGCTTCGCAGGCTGTGAATGTCATGAAAGGCTATAGCTCACGCAGGCTCAGACAGGAGTTCCCCTGGCTCAAAACACCGCATGAGAAATCCCATCTGTGGGCACGTTCGTACTACTGGGGGACGACTGGCAACGTTTCAGCCCAGGTAGTAAAGCGATACATTGAAGAGTGCCAAGGGTAATAGATTGTTCGCGCTTTGCTCACTTGAGAGAGGTGAACCGCTACATCCCCGCCCTCAAAGAGCGAGGTTTTGCGCCTTCTCTCTCAAACTCTCTACCATTCTATAAGTAGAAAGGAGACCCCATTCTTGCTCGTTTAGGCTACCTTGCAGTAATTCAAGCTGAGTGAAGCGGGTGAGTAGAACTTCTCGGTCAGCAATCAGAGTTTCAATCTGTTGGCGAACTTGACCACTGCGATCGCGAAAGATGCTGATCCAAACAGACGTATCAATCAGCAGCATGACGAGTTTCGCGCAGGGCTTTGTAGTCAAAATCTGGCGCAAACTGAATTTGTCCTGCTAGATCCAAAAGATTTTTCTTTCGACGCGATCTTACCAGCTCTCTTAGCGCTAGATTCAATAACTCCTCCTGGGTAGCAAGCTTTGTAAGCTGAAGCGCTTCACTAAGAAGGGCTTCGTCAAGGTTAAGGATGATTTGCATAGGGTTTACCTGTAAGTGGAAAATCTTTGAGTTCACACTCTCAAATTTTAACCTGTGCCTAAACTTCTCTAGCTTATCCACCATCAGCAAGTTGTAGGTACTTGGTTTTGAACCCTTCTGCAACTTTTTCAGATGGAGGCGGCTCATCATTGTTTTGGACAAAGGACATATCCAATGCAGCGATATATGCTTCACCAAAAGCAGTTGTAAGCCCTGCTGCTGTAGTTGCTGCAATTGTGCCAACAAGCTGAACAACCGATTCTTGAGCGTGAGTGAAAAAGCCAGTCCGGTTGAAGCGGTTGCTATGTGTTTCTTCCATCTAGCCTGGTGGGCCATCTATTGTCGCTATATTTTCTAGATTTTGGTCCCAATTCGCTTTGCTTGCAAAAAATATATGAGCGTTAGGCGTAATGCCGATTTGTTCGTCCAGGCTGCCAGCAGGTACCACCAGCAGCTTTCCGTCATTTTGTATGTTGGGTAGGGCAGAGCCACAATTTGAGCAAAAACTTTTCACATGTTTTGTTGAAGGCAAGTTATATATTGCTATCTTGCTTTGACCTGATATCCATTTCAGCTCTGCTGTAGTCGAGAACAAGTTGGATGCATGAGCGGAGCCAGTGTCTTTTCGGCAGTATTCACAATGGCATAAGAAGAAGCTTTCAAAATTGCCTACTATTTCATATCGCACTGTCCCACAAAGACATGAACCTTTTTTCTGGGTGCTCATTACGAAGCCTTCAAAACCTCATGTGTTGTTCGGTAGTTGTGTAAACACATAACTATTGCCAGTTACTGGACGCATGCAATCTTGATATCCCACAATATCTCGACTTCGTTCCGGTGCGGCGGGATTGTTACCAATCCTCCGATAAATTCAGATCTACATACATAAAAGATTGCGGTGGTCGATTCACATTAAATAATTTCATTAACGTTGTTGGTTCGGAGTACTCTCGCACAGCACTCACCTTGATCGCATGGGCAATACTTTTGCCCTTGAAGTACTCATCAAAATATTTCCTGCTAATTCCCGAAGCACTTTTTGTAATGCTCCAAAGTGAGTTGGGATCTTCAGTAATTACTTCTTCTATGTCGAACTCGCCAAGCACTAAACCAATAGGTCTGGAGGCATAAACGTACACTTTCTTAACAGTTTTGTCCTTGAAAATAACACGTCTAAACTCAAATTGTTTCTCTCCTGAAAATATCGCGTTAGCAAACTTGGGTTTAATCGATAATAATACGTCCATTTGCTTCTGAGCCCTCTAAAATCCTGTTAAATTGTTCATCACTAATCTGTTCAAAACCACGAGGAGCAGATTTAGTCGATTGAATTACCCCCGAATCTATAAGGGCTTTTAAGTTCATTCGCTTTGGGAACGAATATACATAAAGGAAGTTTACTACAAAAGGACGATTATTAGTACTCCAGTTCCAGTGCTGAAGCAATTCGTCATCAGAAAATACACTTCTCCTACGACACAGCTCCACAAATTGCCTGTCAGAGCTGATGTTGGTAACAATACTTTGCACCACCCCGACAGTTGTTGTCACTGAAGTGTAGTATGCAGAACCACCAGAAGCTGTTCGATAAAAAACTATAATATCTCCAGCCTTCAAGTCTCTTTCAAACGAGCGAGAAATATAGACCTTGCTGATCGCATTCCTATTTGGTTTATTCTCGATGAAGTCATTTGGAGACTCAGTTCTCAGAATGGAGTCTGGAAACAACTCTGTGTGATACTTAGGATATATGGGCACAAGGAATTTACGAGAATCCGAACTCAAATATGGATAACTTTCACATGGATTAGATTTACTAACCTTGGGTCTAAAGTCGCGAACTAACACAACTTCTTCACCATTACCTGTTTGCTTTACTCCGTGCTTTTTAAAGCCCCAGTCGTGTAGCAGTCCTATCAATCTACGTTGTTCCAACGTTCTATTAAATAAAGTCACATAAATTTCATCGACTGAAAAAAGAAGCGCATTGTCGAACGCTATTTTAAGAAATCTTTCTCCCAACTTATAACCATTAGAAATCACTTTGAAGGTTCCAACCTTCAATCTCTTTGCAGGAGAGAAAGGCGGAAGAATATCTGAGTAACATTCTTCTCTTTTTTCTGTTTTTACATATAGAAATGCTACTACTTCGCTACTTTCTGACATGCAGACATAAGCGATTTCATCAGATTTCTTGTTGAACCAAGCATCGAACTTTTCATAATCTTCTCTAAATGAATCAAAAAAAGTATCTCTCAAGTTCAAATTCCCAAAAAGCTCTTTTTTGACAGAAAGAACTTTATAGTCAGCTAGCTCGGGATTTTCTGCTGTAACTTTCTCAAGAAAACCGTCAATGGTAAAAATCCGTTCTATTATCCCTAGCTCTAAAGCTTTCCTATGGATTTTTCTATCTTCAGTGATAAGTAAATCTACACGGTCACAGAAAATCTCATTCAAAATATCTGTATCGGTAGAGTCGTTATTGTTTCGATCATATTTGACTCGAATAGCACTAATACTGTTATTCTCTGGCGCAAGGGTTTTCAATTGATGGTAATTGGTTATTTTCGCATCAAACGCCGAAACAACAGACTTGTCTCTATGTCTATGTATTTCTTCAATTGTTTTTGGATGTATACACTTCTGATAACTTAGTTGATCAAGCCACCTAAACAAGATACCTATTTCTTGACGAGGTGGCTTGTTGGCTTCACGATAAATAATTATGTTTGTATCTAATAAAACTCGCATATGTCATTCCGATCTATAGGTATGAATCTATCTTTTTGATTAGTTTTTCTATATCTTCCGCAGCGTTAATTATACTGATTGGAATTTTTAGGGATTGACTTACAAGTTCTGCCCTCGTGATTTCCCTCGATTGCAATTCTGAAATTAATTCAATGCTGTGCGTACGACTATCTCTACTCGATAGTCTCTCAGCAATTGCTTCAGGGTTATCTATTAGTAGAACGATTGCACATAGAGATATTGCTTTAAATGTTTCTAGTGGAACATCCTGGATGTTTGATGTAGAATTCAGGAGGCAAAAATGACCGTCTAATAATATTGTTCGGCAGCTTGTTTGGTAGCGTGCTAGCTCCTCAGCAAGTATTAACTGATTTTTTTCTACATTCGATACAGTTTTATCAATTTGATGTTTGACGTGTCGTCCTATGAGCTCACTAGCGGTTACATGCGCCGCATCAAAACGGCAAATTATATTTTTACAGAAGTAAGTTTTTCCAACGCCATGCACTCCTCCTACAAAAACCGTCCTAGTTACCATTGTGTACCTCTCTGAATTGATTTGAAACAGCCAAGTGTCATGAATTCACTTCTAAGGAATTGTACTTCTCCTTCGGCAGATGTACGTATGTTTGCCTTCCACACCCTGTCTAACCTAGATTGCTAACGGTAGAGTGCAGCGGCAGCAGACAAACTTGAAACCGTACCAGTGGCTTTCGCTTGCCCGCTGCCACGCGGGGCTAGCTGTGGCTCGTCAGTAGACACCTGCCAGCTCCAGTGGCATACAATAGTGAGCACAGCAAGGAGTCTAGCCATCCAGAATCAATGGGTCGAATAGGTAGATCGCAAATAGAGGGGTATTGCGATCACAGCAAGTCTCGTACTAGCGATTCATCAATCTCAATTTCTGCTACAGGCCGACCCATTATTCACTCGCTTGTTCATTATTGATTCAAGCTATCGAAGAAATGATTCATCTGCCAAACTCTGACAACAGCTTCTAGATTTAGCGGGCCGTACAGATGCGGAAATACCCCGTGATCTATCACCTGATCGTATTGAAGCGACGCCTTCAACAGATTAGGATCGATTTCTAAAATCACCAGATCAAAGCGTCCTTGATAAAATCGCTCTACCGTACCCAGAACCTGTTGCTTTTCTGAAAGATGGATAAAGCCCTCCGTCTCCAATGAGCCAGGGGCATAAGTCCCTTTTTCTTTGGCAGTAGCCCAGTTTGTTGACTCAACAATATGGAAAAGCATGGGTTTCTATAGGTTTTACTCAGATGCCTGTACCAGTACCTGAGCGCTGCCGCCGCCTCTGCGCGTAGGTTCAGCCGCTGCCAATATCGTACCGTCCGGCAGCAGCACAATTCCGGTAGCGGCTCCAATTTCTTCGGTAGATGTGAGCTGATAGCCATTGCTTAACAGCGCTTGGCCTGCTTCTGTCTCTGCAAAGTTTTGGTCGACTAGGGTAATGCCCTGATTGCGTTGAGACAGTCTAGGCGCTGCGATCGCATCTGCCAAACTCATCCGAAAATCAACCAGGTTTACCGTAATCCCCACGACTGTTGTGATGATAGTAGATCCTCCTGGCGAACCAAATGCAATGATTTCTCCTTCTGACGAAAAGAGAATCGTCGGAGCCATACTGCTGCGTGGTCGCTTTCCAGGTTCTGACACATTTGGATGTGGATTCTCTATGTCGAAATCAGTCAGCTCATTGTTCAAAATAAAGCCATAGCCGGGTACAACAATTCCAGATCCGCCCGTCGACTCGATCGTCAGCGTGTATGAAACTACCATGCCATCTTTATCTACAGCGGTAAGATGCGTGGTAGAAATGCCTTCTGTATCCTTTGTTTCTACCGATATGGGTGGCGTATCTAGGCTTGGACTTGGGTCTTGTTGATAGCTCAAAGGATTGCCTGCGGTTGCTCGGTAGCTGGCTTCGTCTTCCGGTACGGTCAGTGGTAATGCTTGACGTCTTGCTTCTGCATAATCAATAGACAACAATCCATCGACAGGGACGTCTACATATTCTGGATCGCCAATATAGGCATTGCGATCGGCAAAGGCAAGGCGTTCTGATTCGATCAATCGGCCTAGCGCTTCGGCCCGGTCCATCGTCAACAGGTCGTAGTCAGACAGCAAGTTCAGCGTCTGCGCGACGGTAATGCCACCGCTGCTAGGTGGCCCCATGCCATAGAGCGTGTAGTCTCGATACTCTGTTTGTACCGCTGGCCGCACCCGAACTTCGTAGCGGTCTAGATCGTTGACAGTCAGACGACCCGGCCAGACTGGGAAAGGCGGATCTGCTACGACTGGCGGGTTTTGTACGGTCTGCGCGATCGCCTCGCCAATTTCACCTCGATAAAAAGCATTGACTCCCTGCTCTGCCAACAACTTGTATGTCTTGGCCAGATCGGAGTTCACAAAACGGCTACCTACTGCGGGCGGCTGACCGTTTGGCAAATAGAGCGATCGCGTTGTCTCAAAGGCGGAAAAGCGCGCTTGATTGGCCGCAATTTGGTCAGCGAAGGTTTCATCGACTACAAAGCCCGATTCTGCCAGGGCGATCGCCGGTTGCAACAGATCGGCCAAAGCCATCGTGCCATACCGCTGTGCCGCCGTTGCCCAGTTCAGCGGTGTTCCAGGTACGCCCACAGAGAGGCCGTTGCTGATTCGGTTGGGAAAGAAAGGCAAGGATTCTCCAGTGGCGCTATCTGGATCGCGAAATAGATCGGGCGTCGCTGAGGCAGGGGCTTCTTCTCGGCCATCCAAACTCACCACACTCTGAGCCTCTGGCCGATAGATCAGCATAAAGCCGCCGCCGCCGACCCCAGCCGAAAAAGGCTCTGTCACTCCCAGCGCCGCCGCCGTTGCGATCGCTGCGTCCACCGCATTCCCGCCTGAGCGCAGCACGTCAATGCCTACCTGTGTCGCCGCTGCATCCACGCTGGCCACCGCGCCGCCAGACCCGCTTGCTACTGGCGCAGCCTTAGATCCGCTCTGAGACTGCGCCAAGCTAAACCAGCTCAGACTCAAAGATACGCAAACGCACAGTCCTAACCCGAATAGTAGTAATCGACGAAGCATATAAGCTCTCCACTTAGGATATTGACGCTAAAGACGACCCGCTAAGCTCTTATATTAGTTCTCCGTAGGCGATGATGCAGATTATGCAAAAGGGTAATAATGGATGGCTGAGGATATCGAATAGGACAGTATTGGATAGAAGCTGTTGCTAGACCTGCTTAGATATCTGTCCGTAAAACATACGAGTGACGTATTTGAACTGGACGCGATCGCCCACACTATACTCTCGAAATATCTCCTTTAGCTGAGCGACTATCTCTTCATGACCCCGCTGGCCGACTTCAGGGACATAAGAAGACGACAGCATTCTGCCTTTCAATCCTTCATAGTCAAAAGTTTGGCTGTAGCTCACGCTTTTTTCATAAATTTGAGATGGACTGAAAAAGTCCGACAAAACAGCCTTGTCAATTCGTTTGTGATTGACCTGTTTATAGTCAGGCGAATACTGGTTGAGTAGCTGCTCATAGGCCGCGAGAAAGGGCGTAGAGTCAGTCTCGCGATCGTTCCAGATCAGCATCATCCAGCCTGAGGGCTTAAGGATTCGAGCGAACTCGCGCCTGGCCTGCGAGCGATCAAACCAGTGAAATGCCTGCCCTGCCACTACAAAATCAACACTTCTGTTCGGCAGTGTCGTAGCTTCCGCCCTCCCGTCAACACTCACAAATCCCGATTGGCCACCGAGAGACTTCTCTGCCGCCGTCCGCATCTCCAAGTTGGGCTCAATCGCAAATACCGGATTGCCATTGGCCAAAAACAACTCACTCAAAAACCCGGTGCCAGAACCCACATCAGCGATGACCGATGCCGCCGTTAAACCACAGTCTTGTTGCAAGGTACTCAGCACCTGCGTTGGATACCGAGGTCGGTAGCTAATGTAGTTTTCTACGCGACTAGAAAAGCGTTGGGTCGAATCGAGCATTGGTCGTTGATCCTTTGTATGAACTAAGAGACGCCGCTGCCAGCCCCTTCTAATAAATGTTCTTGCCTATTCTTGTAGACTTTTGTTCTGTTAGGAAGAAATCGTAATGTCTAATCAGTATTCAGTGGTGATCACCACAGTCAGTAGCGACGACGATGCAACAAACCTTGCTGAAGTGCTTTTAAGCAAGCAGCTTGCCGCCTGCGTTCAAGTAGTTCCGATCAAAAGCCACTATACCTGGAAAGGAAGTCTAAACGTTGATAGTGAGCAGCTTTTGATGATCAAGGCCAAACACAGTGACTTTTCGGCTATTCAACAGTGCATTGTCGAAAACCATAGCTATGAAGTGCCAGAGATTATTGAAGTTCCTATCACTGCTGGCTTCCCAGCATATTTGAGCTGGATAGATGAAGTGACGAAATGATGTTGAACGACCTCACCTCCCAACGGCTGCTTTAAACCGGTTCATTCCATAGGATGTCATTCAGAACGTTGTAGCTGTTTGACAAAGCTGCAGTGCCCTTTTGGAGAACTTCAGCGTAGTTGTCAATTTCTCTCTTATTGCCCTCAAGCGGTTGGTGTGTGGCTATTCGCGTCCAAGCGTTTACACGTGGCTTTTCGGGTCTGTAACAGAAGAATTTGATAAGATGAAGGGATGACTTTTCACAGTGTCCTTCGCTATTTGAAAGCTAATTCAAGACTGGCTAACTCAATACTGGGTGCGATCGCCCAAAAGCTCTCCAGTTCGATCGCCATTTTCAAAAACATGCCCCGACTGTTCCGGCTGGTATGGTCTGCAACGCCTCTCGCTCTTTTGATCAGTGTGGCGCTGACCTTAACCAGTTCGCTACTGCCTGCCGCGCAGATAGCCATCAGTGCGCGCATCGTAGATCAAGTCGTGATCTTAGTTAGAGCAGGTGCAGCAACAGAAGTGATGGTGCAAGCGCTCTTGCCGCTAGTCGGCGCTGGATTTGGCCTATTGGTATTGCAGGCCATTTTGCAGCAGCTCGATGGCTATACGACTCAGGTGATGAGCGATCGCTTTTTGCTCTATGCCAACACCAAGATGCTAGAGCAGGCTACCCGCCTCGATCTTGCCCATTACGAATCCTCCGAATTCCACGATATTCTCAACCGCGCCCAGCAGAGCGGCAGCAGCTACCCAATGCGGGTTCTGCGCCTATCGCTAACGCTGTTGGGTCAGGTGACTAGACTGGTCGGATTGCTGGCATTGCTTTTGCGGTTCAATCCCTTAGTTTTTGTGCTCTTACTGCTCAGCGCCCTGCCGACTTTTTGGGTCAGCGTTCGCTTCTCCGAGCGCCGATTCTGGATGACCCGGCGGCAAACGCCTAGCCGTAGACTAGCCGACTACTTCGGCGCGGTGTTGACCGAACCCAAATTTGTCAAAGAGGTCAGACTGTTCAACTTGGGCGATCACCTAGTCGAGCAGTATCACAGCATTCGCGATCAGTTTAATCGTGAGTCGCAGACCATCGCCCGGCGGCAGTCTTTTGCCCAAGTCAGTATCGAAATGGTGGCCGCGATCGCCTTCTACAGCGCCTACGCCCTAGTCCTTTGGGAAGCCATTCGCGGCCTAGTCACCATCGGCGATCTCACGCTTTATGCAGGCACCTTTCAGCAGGCCCAAGCCGCTACCCAAGGCATCCTCACTACCACTGCCACCCTCTACGAATTCAACCTTTATGTGTCGCAGTATTTTGAATTCATCGATTTGGCACCCCAAATCATCAGCCCTCGCAGACCCAAAGATTTCCCTACGCCAATCAGAGAAGGTCTTGTCCTACAAAACGTTTACTTCACCTATCCTGGCAGTAAACAGCCTACCCTAAAGAACATTACGCTGACCGTCGCCCCGACCGAATGTATTGCCCTAGTGGGTCTCAACGGATCGGGGAAGACAACTTTGCTCAAGCTTTTGACTCGACTGTATGACATCGATCGAGGGCTGATCACTTTGGACGATATTCCCCTGAGTGCCTTCAAACTCAGCGACTTGCGTCGTAATATTGGCGTTCTTTTTCAAGACTTTGCTCGCTATGCATTGTCCGCCCAAGACAATATCGGCTTTGGCGATCTGCCCAATAAAGAAGATTCACACAGGGTCTTTCAGGCGGCGACTGAGGCCGGTGCCGACCCGGTGATCACTGAATTGAACCAGGGCTACGATACCGTGCTGGGCAAAATGTTTGATGGCGGTGTGGATCTTTCGGGCGGTCAGTGGCAAAAGATTGGCCTAGCGCGGGCGTTTATGTCCCAAGCGCAGGTGCTGATCCTAGATGAGCCGACAGCGGCTGTCGATGCGATCGCCGAACACGATCTTTTTGAGCGCTTTCGCCAGCTCACCAAAGGCAAAATGACCTTTTTAGTCAGCCATCGCTTTTCTACCGTTCGCATGGCCGATCGCATTATCGTATTAGAGAAAGGCGAGATTATTGAAGTGGGTACCCACGAACAGCTCATGCAAAAGCGAGGGCGCTATGAAGAGATGTTTCGCTTGCAGGCTGAAAGCTATACCGCTGCTTAAGTGCGATCGCTCTTTATTTCGGCAAACCCTACCCAAAAAGGAACGGTTTCTCGATAGGATGACAAAAGCAACCTTACTTTATGAGAGCGCATGGATATCCGATTTAAGCTTTGGCTAGGCGTATTTGGTTCACTAGTGACGCTTTGGCTAGCCGTCAATTTCCTAGTGTGAGTTTCGCTTGCTATCTCTCTAATCACGCCAACTAGAACATCGGGCGTTTACAAGCAACCACCCATTTTCCCAAGGACGCAGACCCTGCGTCCTTTCTTGTTTAAATTGGGACGATAGCGTAACTTCGACAGGCTCATTCGGCATCGATACCTGTCCACATCTCTGATAAAGGCAATGTTTTTCCAGATAGTGCTTCTTTCATACCTTGTTGAATGCCCGTAAGAACTATCTCATCTGGCGTATCATCCTCATCATCAGCCTCAGACATCAAGATAATGACCCTGACTCTCTGAGGCTGAGCTATCTCTAACGCACTATCTAGCGTCAATTGGCCTTGCTGGTTGATAGTTGCTGTCGTCTCTATAGCCTTCATCGAATAGCCCGCTGACTCAAGTCGGTAACTTTATTCTAATGTGCTCAGCGCTAGTAACCTGTAGCTGCTACGTTTCATGCTCTTCCTATAGTCAGTGCATATTCAGTGCATTATTTACGCGGTGGCAAATAGCTCAGCCCAGTCGATCTGCGCCGGGCGATCGCCTTTACTAATGATCTCAACGGCCTTATTCTTCGCCGCCTCTACTTCCAAGCAGGCCACGCAAGCCGCCGCCACATCGATCCGGCTAGTCTGACCGTTTAGCGTGTCGCCCGTCTCCATGACAACGCCTAGCTTGCTATCCGTACTGGCCTGCACCAGCGAATTGAAATCTCTAGATGTGTAGGGACCGTCCGTTAGCTGGCCGGGGCGAATAATCGTGTAGGGCAAGCCCGAGCGCAAGATCGCCGTTTCGCCTTTGCCTTTAGCATCGAGCACGCCATAAGCGTTCAAAACGCTGTACGGAAACTGGTCTTTTCTAGCTACACCGCAAGAAGAGACAAAAACGAACCGCTGCAGGTCTTGAGGGGCCGCCTGCACTAGATTGCTCACGCCGATCGCGTCCACCGCTTCAGGCGTATTGCGAGCCTGAGCATTGCGAAAGTCTTCGTCTAGATAAACCCTGGCCCAGTTAGTGATTTGCTCTAATGGGTTACTGCCAAAATCCGTCTGAAAATCCCACCGAGCAGAGGGCAGAGCCGTCGTCCCAGTCGCACAGATCAAATGGGTAATTCCGGCGGTTGCAGCGGGTAGGGTGGCGGGCTGTCGAATATCGCCAATTGCAATCTCAACCTTTCCAGCAAACATATTCTCGGCTTTGGCGGCGGTGCGAGTGAGTACCCGCACTCGATAGCCTGCTGCAATTAGCCTGGCGACGCTGAGCTGGCCTACTCCGCCTGTCGCACCCGCCACCAGCACTAGGTCGCCGTTACTAGAGCCGCTTTGTGAATCACTCTGCAAGTCGCTCTGTGAATCACTGTTTGAACTGTTGAGTTGAACCGATGAAGTATTTTCGTTCATCAAAAGATACTTGTTCCTTCTGTGCCAGATGTTTAGACTGTCTACCAGCAGGCTGCTAGATTATTCGGGTAGATATTAGAATTTCACGGATAGTGTGAACCCAGGCCAGTATCTGGTAATTATCTGGCAATGTCTAGCCTCTGCTGACACATTTTAGAGAGCGACTTGTCATAATGAACTGCGGATTGCGAATCCTTCTGGCAGCAGGCCACTTAAAGATATTGAAATACTATGCTAAAGCAGCCATTAATATTATTGCGATTACTGAAGCCTCAGCGTGCTAATCAGTCAGTGGTTAAGCCTGCTCAATCGACCGCAGCAGTGACGCCTATTACAGAGTCTGAAAAGGTAGGCTCGACGGTTGCTAGCGCCGCGACTAGTTCGGATGTTGCTAGTTCAGATGTTGCTAGTTCAGAGTCTGACGAAGCGGACTCTGACCAGTCAAAAGCCGCAAGACCGAAGATAGCCAGCTCGCAATTCATGCAGCGGCTTACCTTCAGAAGAATATCTATCGGCTTTGGTATTCTCTCCGCGCTGACTGGCTTTGCCTTTACTCAAGACTGGCCCACCACGATACAAACTAAGCTGCAGCCAGATCCAGCCCAGATTCCGTTAAAGAAGGCAGGCGATCCGACGGCAGAACCAACTGAGCGCATAGCCGATCTATTTCTGACTCATCAGATTTTCTATCGCAAGCTGGAAGCAATCAGTGGAGTCGCGATCACATCCAACCCCACCACAGAACCCAATACCACAGCCCCTGACGCGCCCGAGGCAGCCAAAGCCCAGCCTGATACCACAGCTACTAACGCCGCAGCCACTGACTCAAAGCCATCATTAGCACCAAAAGTAGAAAAAGTCACCGCCACTGCTCCACCCGCCCCAGCCGCTGCGCCTGTGGTCTTTTCGGGCACAACCATCGACAGCGTTCTAGAAATGCGCGTTGCTCTAGCTAGAGACGTCAGTGAGATTGGCTTTGCCACCTCTCATGGCGGTGCCCTCACCGACCTCGATGGCAACCCCCTCAAAACCCTCACTCCCGAAACTGCCGCCTTTGCTAAAATCAATGGCGGTATCGTCGTGGATGGCGAAACGATGCCCAGTGCTTTTTGGGTCTATCCAGATGAGGGCGGCTATGTCGCTGTGGGTAGTCGCTGGTATAGAGGCCGCGTATTGATTGCCCAGCGCGAACGGGGCCTGATTGCGGTCAACTATGTTTTACTTGGCGACTATCTATATAGCGTCGTCGGTAGCGAGATGTCTTCGTCTTGGGCAATCGAATCGCTCAAGGCGCAAGCCATTGCCGCTCGTTCCTACGCCCTTACTCACAATATTCATCCCGCCAGCGAAGACTATTTCGATCTAGACAATACTCAGCGGTTCCAAGCCTATAAAGGCATCGAACGAGAAGATAGCATTACTCGGGCCGCCGTTTTAGCCACGGCTGGCGAATTCATCAGCCATGAAGGCGGCATTGTTGAATCTTTGTATGCTGCCTCCCAAGAGATTGTCGACGATGCCCACAAGGGTAGCGGCATGAGTCAGCTAGGTGCAAAAGACCTAGCTGAACAAGGGTACGCCTATCAAGAGATCTTGGCGCACTACTATCCTGGAACAGCACTAGGACGGATTGAGACCGATCAGGATTAGGAAACAACGGCGTAGGCTCGTACCGGGAAAGTTCCGAACTTTTTTACTTTCACGGGTACTGCGTTGAACTTAAACCCATTGTTAGGAATCTGTTCTAACCCGCACATGTGTTCCACAATTGGAATATCAGCCCTTAGTAGAACAGAATGGGCCGGACGCGCGCCGGTTGACGTACTATCAATGTTGTATGAGTCGATTCCTACTAATGTAGCGCCAGCATCGCGTAGCCAAACTGCCGCTGCCTCACTCAGGTGTGGGTGATCTTCAAAGTATTGATCTGTTCTCCAGTGTTGCGCCCAGCCAGTATGAATCAGCACAGCTTTGCCATTGACATCGGTATCGCTAAAATCTTCTAGGCTGTGAATAGTTTGCTGTGGATCTACTCGAAATACGATGCCTTCTAAGTCTGCGATCGCACTCAAAGAAAGTTCTGACAAATCTTTCCCATCTGCATAGCGATGGAAAGGAGAATCTATGTAGGTGCCAGTATTAGCGACCAGTTCGATCTTGCCAATATGGAAGGTCGTGCCTTCTGCGTAATAGCTTTTGGAGGCTTCGCGGGTGAGATAGTCACAGATAATTGGGGCGGGAATCCCTTTGTAGGTGACCATGCCATCTTCTACTGTGTGGCTAAGATCGATCAGTTTTTTCATAGAGTAGCTACGCAGCTTTGTTGCATAGGTTAAGAGGGCGACAATCCGAAACAGCTTCTATAATACTAGGACTGATAACACTAGGACTGATTCGACGATCGGCTTGAATACACGCTTTATCGCTGAGGGCTTGGTATTGAAGGCTCTACACTATGACAAGGATCTACGAGCTAGAGACTGATCGCCTTCGTCTTCGGCAGTGGAAAGAGGCCGACAAGCTGCCCTTTGCTCAGCTCAATGCTGATGAGCGAGTGATGGAGTTTTTCCCGCAGCCGCTGTCGCGATCGCAAAGCGATGCACTAGCTGACAAGATTATCAGCACGTTTGCCCAGAAAGGATGGGGCTGGTGGGCGGTAGAGCTAAAAGAAAAGCATGACTTCATCGGCTTTGTCGGGCTCAACGTTCCTTCGGCAGACTTGCCGTTTCAACCCTGTGTAGAAGTGGGTTGGCGACTTGACTATTCCTATTGGGGATATGGCTATGCGACTGAAGCGGCGAGGGTTGCTTTGGCTTTTGGCTTTGAAACGCTGGCGCTAGAGAAAATTGTTTCTTTCACCGCATTGGTGAACAAACGCTCTGAAGCCGTTATGAGAAAGTTAGGGATGTGCAAAGCTGCCCAAACATTCATGCATCCTGATGTACCAGTTGGCAGCGAACTGAGAGAACACTGTCTGTACGAACTTTCAAGAGAAAACTGACAGCGGCGCACGGCAGGCACTTAACTAGCTAGCTAGTCTTCAATCAAACCCAGTCCTCACGGGTATCTCCTGCTCTGGAATCGCCCAGAGCTGCGGACGATCGCTGCTGTCGCTGTAGCCTGTTACCAATAGCTGCTCGTCTAAAGCCGTAATGCTAGGGGAATAGAAGCCATATTCTCCTCTCAGTCGTCGGATGAACTGAGTGCCTAGCGCGGTGCCATCTGTGCGGTATAGGTCGCGATCGCCCGCAATAAAATACAAGAAATTGCCTCGAACCGTGAGCGATCGCGGCGAAGAGCTATTCGCCACTTTGTAAAACTTGCAAGCCTGGGCGGGACCTGATTGTTGCTTTCTGCGCCAGTCTGGAGGCGGATCCTGACTGGGACAATTTGGCGAATAGGGGCTTGATCCAGGCGATAGATCTATCACCTGATGGGTGCCTTCTACAGTGCCATCGGTTACCCACAGCTCCTGACCGTTAGGCCCATTTCCATTGAAAAACAGGCGACCATTAAAAGACGTAAAGTTGGTGAAGAAGCTTTTGATGGGACTGCCTAGCTGGACTGTTCCAGCTTCTGTGCCATCGCTCACCCACAGGCTATAGGTCGGTTCATAGATTTGCCTTTCTAAGCTAGAGGCTGGCAATGAGGGAGGGAGGGCTGTAGGCACCGCAAAAAAGAGCTTCCCGTCATGCTGTACAAAAATGCTATCGCCTGAATGTAAAGGGGCTGAGGCCAACTGCTTGACTAAGCGCGTACTCTCTGGGGTTCCGCCAGTTTCCCATAGCCCAGTGCCTGCTGAAGAGTTCGCCAAGACCAGCACAGTCTCGCCGACGGTAGCGAGTACCCTCGCATCAGAGTCTAATGACCCTGGGAAAAAGTTCTTTATTGCAGTGGTTCCAGCTTCTGTTCCATCACTTATCCATAGCGCTTCATTTGGCTCTTCATCTGGCCCAACCGTCTGCCGCCTAAAATAAATTTGGTTTCCTTCTCTTTTAAAAGAGTCCACTAACCCAACAATTGTTTTGATCTGTTCTGTTCCTTCTATCGTGCCGTCAGTCCGCCACAGCATTGTTCCTTCTTCTGAATCAGTTACAAAAAGTAGATGGCGACCGATCATACTGAAGTTACTAGGTCCACCAAAACTAGAACTTTGCTGATCTCTATAGACATCGGGCAAGACATCAGGTAGCTCTAGCAGGCGCTGAGTTCCTGCCTCTGTCTTGCCGTCTGTTCGCCAAAGCTGCGTGCTGTTTGGCAGCCTGATCGTAAAGACGCTTTCTCCAGAGACTGGAATACTAGCCTCTATCATCCAGTATTCGGCATCTCGAAGCGATCGCGACAGCTCTTCACTGAGCGAAGCTAGTGCGACGGTACCTTGCTCTGTACCGTCGCTGTGCCAAATTCCAGCCTGTATACTGCTCTCTGATTGACCAGACTGACGAAAGGCTTGCCTGGTGACAATCCAGAGTTCAGCGGCAGAGTCTGCTTCAGAATCTGTTGCTTCAGTAGGAATTGTTCCATAAATCGACGCATCAGTTGTTTGAACCGTTTCGCCATTGGGCTGCGTCATCTGCAACGCTCGAACCCTCTGCGTGCCGTCTACCGTACCGTCGGTTTTCCACAGCTCTGCAGTACCGTTGTTTCCAGCGAAGAATATTTGACCATTGATCACGAACCTCTGAGAAAGTAAATCAGAAAACTCCGTTGGAAACTCTCTCAAAAAAGTCAGCGCTGGCGGGTCGATGAAGCTGGTTACGTATTTGGCCGGAACGTAGTAGCGAGCATCGGTGCCTTCCACATTTGTTCGACACAGCAGCGCTGTTGCTTCGCCTCGGGTAATGCTGGCGCTAGGTCGTAGCTGGTTTGCGTCAGGATAATTGACGACAATGCCGGTTTGGATAGCAGCGGCGATCGCATCACTCCCCCATTCCGGCACCTGCCGCCAGTCGCGCAAAAAGCTTCTCAGCACCTGCTGGCTATCAGTTGGGCCGTTTTCTGCTAGCGTTAGCCGCTGAGCGTTTGAGATCACTACCACAGCCTGAGCCCGAGTAATTGGCTGGGCGGGCTTAAACGTACTGTCTGGATAGCCCGCTAGAAAGCCACGCTCGTAGGCATCTCTAATCGCCTGGCTACCCCAGAAATCTTCTGCCACATCTACAAAGCTAGGTGCTTCTCTCACCGTTTGGGCATTGGGAAATGCCTTGATCATCACCGCTGCAAATTCAGCCCGCGTCATGGTGCCATCCGGTAAGAATCGCCCGTCTAGGTAGCCTTTCATCAAGCCTGCTTCGCCAACACCTTCAATACAGGCGGTAGCCCAGTGATCGCTCGCATCAGAGAACCGAGGATAGGGATTATCGAAGCTTTGAGCCAGCCCTGGTAATGCCAGCAGCGCCTCGGTGCTCAGTGCGATCGCACTCAACAGCAAAGCTTTAGTAGACAGCTTGAAAGAACGCATATAGCCGACCAAACGGGTAGGTGCCTATATTGCGCCAGAATCGAGAGAACCCAACATATCCTTCATGCAACTATAGTTTTCGTCCGCTCTTTACCGTATTTAGCAGCTTCTTGCCTGGCTATGGCTTTACCCATTCCTTTGCAGCGTCCACGACCCGTTCCATGCCGGCCATCCCCAACCGAAAGACTAGAAATAGAATAGTGGTAGTCGTGACGGCGCTAATCGCACAGATTGTCAGCCCGCCTAGGCTAATCGCACCATCGTCATCTAGCAGCCCAAAGCCTGTGACAAAGACGCCGATAGCCGGCAGCGTGTTGGTCAATGGGATCGGAATCATCATTGAAATAGACATCAGGGCGATCGCAATCCCGATCACTGCCTGCCCGGTGCGGCTCGTACACACAGGCGTCAGTCTGGGCTTGGCCACTAGCTCAATTTTTTTTAGCCAGGGAACGCCTTTTTTGATTACGCTTTGGACTTGCGATCGCTCAAACCCCTGCTTGCGAAACTTTTCAGGAAACCAGGGCTGCTCTCGTCCAATGATTAGCTGTACCGCCAGCAAAAACATTACAATTCCAAACGGCGTCGAATACCCTGGCGCTGGAATCGGCAGCGCCGACGGCAGCGACAGCAGCACAAACAAAAAGCCAAACGTCCGCTCGCCCGCAATCTCCAAAATCTCATTGAGCGTCACTGTTTGAGATTCCACGCTCCGAGCTTTTGCGCTCGGCCCCGACTGACTGCTAAAGCTATCGGCCAAGTCACTTGCTAGATCATCCGCACGATGCACGTCCACAGCATCGCTCAGGAAATATTTTTGTAGCTCAACCGATAGCTTGGCCATAGAAGTACAAAGTGCTCTTGATGTTTAGTCATAATAGCTGTCCGATAGGGGTTGCTGAGACCCGAGATGTCACGTCTTTGTATCATCTTTGCGTCGGGGTTTAGGACAAACTAAGCCCAATGTAATAACATATAGTTATAACTCGCCTGCTGCATAGCTTGTCTGCTGCAATAGAGCATTACTTTACTCTAGGAAAGGACTATGTCTGGGAAAAGCTATAAAGTATCTTGGGCTAGAATCGGCAACTCATCGGGATATCGGCTTCCTAGCGCTTTTTTTAAAGAGAATCCAGAGTTTACAGGTGCAGATGGTGTCGTACAAGTGATTGCGCCGGACACAGCGCTTTTTTCTATTGATAAGACCGAGGCGGAAGAGCAGGCAGAAGATGAGCTGATGCTCAGACTTTACTTAGATTTTTTGACGAAGCAAGCGCTCACGAATCCTGATGAGCTAGAAGAATACACGCTTGAGATGGCCCAGGCAGACGATGATCTCATTGCGGGTGTTGAACTAGACGAATGATCAACGGCTGGCGCGTTTACTTTCTAAAAAGGTTGTTTGGTAAGCAGCGGCGTGATTTGCGCGAAGAAGTGCGACGACTGAAAGGGAAGCTATCGCATGAGGAATATATTCGCCATCCTACGGTGAAACTGTATGCAGCGGTCATGCGTGCGATCAAAGAGGGAATTCCTACCGATCCGCTGGCCTCTCGATTTGCCCTAACCGGCCCGCTAAAGCAATACAGCAGAGTCAAAAAGATGGGCATGCCCAATCGATACCGCCTATTTTTCAAAGTCTTTCAAGCGGCTGAGCAAAAGTCCATATTTATTTTGTGGCTAGGCTATCCACGCAAGGAAGGTGATAAAAAAGACTGCTACAAAGCTTTTCGGAAGATAGTCGAGCGCGGCGATTTTCCAGAGACGCTAGATGAACTGTTGCTAGAGAGCGAACAGGACTAAGGCTCTTCTCCTAGTCTTCAGAGTAGGTCTCCGTAGACGTCAAGGTTTCCTGTAAAAAAAGAGTTGACACGCTAAAAAATACTGATACGCTGTTTTTACGGCTGTTGCCAGGTTTGAATGCCTAATATTTGAACCTGTGGCAGTAGCTCAACCGCTCGAAAATTTAGCAGAACGCCCGCGCTGACTGGTGACACAGCCAGCCCAGGCTCGCCCTTTAACTGACAAGACCAGTCAAAAGGTTATGGCCATGATGCCATAGCCGTCCTGACTTATTGCAAGTTAGGGCGGCTAAGTTTTCGCGCTTTCTTCAAACCCCTCGAAATACTCAACGGAGAAATCGTGAAAATGACAATCTATACTGCCACAGACCTGCGCGTAGCTGCGATCGGGTCACAGACTGGTCTGCTCAATTACCCACTCAATTGCCGACCTGATCGCCCCTCCACCAGTCCAGAACGCAGCAGCCACAAAGATCGGCTGCGCCATATCCTGCTCGGCTCACCCGAAGAGATTCGGCAGGCCATTCATCAGCTTCATGTATTGAACTATGTGGAGCCGCTGCTGTGGAGCCCAATCGTGGCAGTGGGTAAAAGACTAGTGATCACGCCAGAGCAAGGAGAAGCAATGAGTTTACTACGACGTTAGGATAACCGAGATAACCTCCCCAGAGCCTCTAGCAATACACTTTGGGGATTGGTCGTTTGGTAATATTTGTCAGAACAAAGCCGTTTTCTACAGGGAAACTTCTACGGTCTCTTCAGTATGTTCAATAATAGAAAGCTCTTCGCTGACAGTCGCTAGAATCTCATTGGCTTCAGAAGATAAGTAATCGAAAAATCGCTAAACCAAGAAACTTACCTGCGCTGAGATGGCTAATACCAGTGCCTCTAGCTTTGTGTGAAAAAACGCCTGTAAGGTAATACATCTTGAAGTACCCAAAAGAGATAATTACTGAAGATTACGGACGGCTGTACTCAAACTAACGGTGCTTTAAAAACAGCGCTATTCCATAGTTTTTGATGTCTAGTGTTGAGATGTCTGTGCGATTAGATATATTCTTCAGCTCACAATCAGATCTCATTAAGCCGACGTAGGAAGTCAGCTTCATCAGGGTCACCACCCTGCTCTGCTAAGTCTGTCTCTGTGCTATAAACAACATCACTCTCGTTCAGCACTTTTTGAGCAGCAAACTGATGAGCAAAGGCTAGCTTCTGCTGAAAAGCGGGCCCTAGGCGATTCAGGACTGAAGCTCTTAGCGCTCTCTCCTCGTTTCTCTTTTCAATTTTGGCGTTTTGCCCAAGCATCCAGTAATAACGAATTAGAGGAATACCTAGGAATGCTATGCCATATCCTGCTAGCAACCAATAGATAGACTGGATGAAAGCGATAAATTCGATATCAACGGTACTAGTTTGTAGCAAGTTCCATAGCACTAGTGCGCCTACTAGGTTCAGGGCACCTAAACCAATAGAAATCATCACCTGATCGGAAGTAGCACTGGTGAACTTATGCTTGAGTTCTTTTAGGTAGGCGCTAACAGCAGCTTTGCCTCTTTGCATTGCCGACACTTGCAGCTCTGGAAAATAGTAGACCATCTCACCAGTTGGGCTCACCTCTGGCTGACCGTTGAAGCGGGTAAGCACAGGCAGCATGTAGTCTTCGTATTCTTGGTCTGAGCCTTCGTCTAGATTGTCTAGGTAAGGCGTGACTTGCTCGGCAGCGATCGCACCACCATTATTGGCAATCACACTACCAATCGCCTGCCACCGCCGCTCTTCTAGATTTTCATTCGGATCGCCATCTCCAAACAAAAAGGAAAAGATCGCTTCTAGAAAAGGCAGCTTTTCACCAGAGCGTGACGAGCGAGCGCCGCTACCACTGTATCCGCCACCATATCGATTGACACCGCGACTGGGATAGCGCCGTCTGCCGCGTCCATAGTTAAAGTCAAATAGGTAAAAGAAATTCGTCGGGAAGAATATAAACCCGCCGCCTCTGCGATCGTCGCGATTGTTATCGCCGCCCTGACTACTCGCGGCAATCACCAGCACAATAATCGCAATTGAGATCAGCGCAATCGAAACCATTAGCATGATGCCAAACGAGATCCGAATCACATAGAACAGCGCCCCCCAGACTTTAGAGAGCGTTTCTTGAGCGCGCAATTGCCAGTACTTATTTCGCAGCACGCCGCGAAAGTTTCGAGGAAACTCATAGGCAATCTCCCCACTTTCTGAAACCTGCATGTGTCCTTGCGTTTCTGAGGCCAGCGCTAATAGTCCTTGCTGCGCCACCTCTACGTTGAGTCCGGCTTTTGTAGCCACATCCCCTACCGTCACCCGATAATCGAGGGATTCCACCGCCTGCATGACTTCTTTGTTTAATTCCACGGCCTTACTGCCTCGTATGCTTGCTTCTACGGTTTACTTTCAACTGAGCAAGCGCTGTTTTTGTGCGTCTTTTCTCTAGTATAGAAGTCGCCTGCTGAGTCAACAGGTAGGGAAAGGTTCGGATCTCTACTAAAATACCGCCGATCGCATCTAAGAAATCGGCGGTAGAAAATCCCAAGTATAGGGCGGATCAAAGCAAAGCTGTCATCTGCTTCAGCCAGCTTCTACAGCCGAGAAGTGCGGCCTAGAACCTGGTCTTTTAGCGCGTTCATTTCACTAGCAAGCTCGCTGCGGTTGGAGGCTTTGAGCAGATAGCGGTACACAAACCAGCCGCTGTATAGCAGGCCAATTAGCTCGAACAAAGGCGCGAGAACAGGTACATCGTTGATGGCTTCTAAGACAGCCAGCGTCAGCTTGATAGAAAGAAATAGACCAAAGAACAGCCCTAGGGCAATCAAAGGACGCTTGTATTCTTGAAAGAATTCGCCGAAGTACTTGTCTAAATCGCCAAGCTTATCAACGACTTGGGCGGTAGCTCGCTTAATTTGCTCCATCGTTTCGGCTGTTTCGGCTGTTTCGGCTGTTTCGGCAGAACCGAAATCAGTGGAGGCACTGTCGCCGATTGAATCGCTGCTTTCTGTAAAAACAGTCCCTTCTGTTTGTGTGTCTGTCGCCATAACTAAGTCTTCCGAGTAAACAACATGTGGGCTAGATACTCTGCTCCAAAGCCGATGCTCTAGAGCTTTTAGCCTAGATAAGTAGCCTAAAAATTAAGTGAAGCTGGCCGCCGGATAAAGTAACAGCAAACCCCAGAAGTTCTATAAACTACGGAGCAGAGAGAATAAATCAAGGCATATAATAGCGCCTCGTTCATTAAGTACCAAAGTAGGTCAAGATATCTTGATTAGTAACAGGGATGCTTTAGTACTGTCATCAATCTATGTATATATCCCGAGACGTACATATCATAAAACGCTACTTCTAGATATGAATACTTCCAGATTTGGATGCCTGTAGGCACTGACAATTGTACTATTTTTTGTACTATTTCAGCGTGCTTGACTCAATAGGCGCTCAATAGGCAAATGTGACGCTTGGTGTGCGATCGCCCATCACCCTTCGGTTCATTCTCTAAAATAGAAAGCATCTATACAGTTTCATCGATCAAGGAACATCCCATAGAAAAAATTTACGGCGAGCTCAAGGGTCTAAAATCTAGCCAGCTAAAAGATCTCCAAAGGATCTATCACCAGCGGCTACCCATAGATCGGGTAACCACGCCGGAATTCGCCCAGCGACTAGCTGCTGTTAGCACTGATATTAACCAGGCGGTTTGTGCGTATGTCGATCGGCGCGGCCATGTCATCAGGGTCGGCGTGGGCAGTCCTCGTAAAACCCAGATTCCGGTCTTAGAGCTGCCGCGCTATGGCGCAGAACGTCTGTGTGGCATTCGCTGTATCGCAACGCAGCTAAAGCTAGAGCCGCCCAGTCATAGCGTGCTGACGGCAATGGCTATCCAAAGGCTAGATGCGATGGCGCTGCTGACTTTGACAGGTACGGGCTTCAAGCGCAAAGGCGGCGGGGCCACAGGCTATATTCGCGATGCCTATCTCGCCCATCTAGTGCCCAACCCTGAAGCACAGTGGGCCGTTTCAGATCCGCTGAGCCTAGACGAATTGGATCAGCAGGATTTTTTGGATCTAGCCGAGAGTTTAGAAGAGGAATTTCGGCGAGAATTTGTGGCCCAGCAGGTCGATAGCGACCATGACCGAGTGCTGGTGGTGGGTCTGCTGACTGAGAAGATGGCGGAAGCGTCTTTTAAGAACGGATTAGCAGAGATTGAGCGACTAGTCGAGACAGCCGGTGGTGATGTTTTACAAGTCACCCAGCAGAAGCGATCGCGCCCCCATCCTCAGACCGTAATCGGCGCAGGAAAAGTCGACGAAATTGCTCTTTCTGTCCAGACGCTAGGCGCTAACCTAATTGTCTTCAACCGCGATCTTTCTCCCGGACAAATCCGCAATCTAGAAAAACACGTTGGCGTTCGAGTGGTCGATCGCACCGAGCTGATCCTAGATATCTTTGCCCAGCGCGCCAAATCGGGCGAAGGTAAGCTGCAAGTCGAACTCGCTCAGCTAGAGTATCAGCTACCAAGGCTTACCGGGCGAGGGCAGGCCATGTCTAGGCTCGGTGGCGGTATCGGTACCAGAGGCCCTGGTGAAACCAAGCTAGAAACCGAACGTCGCGCCATTCAAAAACGCATCACTCGCCTGCAGTCAGAAGTCACTCAGCTACAGGCTCACAGAACCCGCCTGCGTCAGCGCCGTCAGCACAACTCAGTGCCTTCGATTGCCATCATCGGCTATACCAACGCTGGCAAATCTACCTTGCTCAATCGCCTAACTGACTCAGATGTCTACGCCGCTGACCAGCTTTTTGCCACCCTAGATCCCACCACTCGCCGCATTGTGATTACGGATGAAGCCACTCATGAGCCCCACTCACTAGTGCTGACTGACACGGTTGGTTTTATTCAAGATCTGCCGTCGGCGCTGATGGATGCTTTTCGCGCCACGCTAGAAGAAGTCACCGAAGCTGACGCGCTGATTCATATGGTCGATGCCTCTCACCACGCCTGGCAAGATCATATTCGCTCTGTAATGAATCTACTGGGCCAAATGCCGATTGCACCCGGTCCAATTTTGCTGGTATTCAACAAGCTAGACCAGGCTGATACCGACGCTCTAGAAGTCGCAAAGGACGAATATCCGCAGGCCGTTTTTGTCTCAGTGGCCAAAAATCTAGGCATGGATACCCTCAGACAGAAAATCCTTCAGCTAGCTGACTATGCGATCGCGCCTTGAGTTTTTACTGGTGAGGTTTTGCTAGTGATGTCTTATTGACCGACAGGGCGCGTAGACTTTTTGTCACTTACTGCCCCTTCAAACCCCGACAGCGCCGCTAGCTTCTTTAGAGGCTGGGCTCCTAGATAATACTCGCCTTCGATCACCCAAGTCGGATAGGCTTCTATTCCCGCTGTCCGACACAGTTCTACCTCAGCGTTAATACCGTTTGCATCACATTCTACGTAGGGCAGTTGGTCAGCGGCTCCACCAAAATATTTTTTTTGCGTAGCACAGTGCGGACACCAATAAGCGCCGTACATTTTGGCTCCTGTGCTCTCTAGATGTTCGGCTAGCTCTGCTTCGTATGAGTTGGGCAAGCTGCTACAGCCCGCTAACAGCAGAGTAGTGGCTATTGGTGCGATCACAGCTAAGGCGAAAATGGGGCTTCTAGGCGAGCGAAAAGCCATGTGGTCTGAGTTAAACAGAATCAAGAGCTACAGACGCTCTGTTGAAGTCTTGGTCATAATAGCGCCAATCTGTATCGTAGCGATCGCGTAATCCGTACCTCTAGACTCAGTACATCCACACTGCCGATCTTTGAAGAAGCTGCCAAAATAAGCTAAGGATTTTTCCCCTTCGCTGTTTGTCCGTTATTTGTCCGTCGTGCGTAAGAGAGCGTCTATGAAGTTTATTCCTAGCCTGTCGTCAGTTGGCCTTTTCTTTAAGCAGATGGCGACTGTCGCGGTCACTTTGCTGTTGACCAATAGTTTGTGGGCGTTGCCTGTTTGGGCGCAAGCGGCCTCTTCTGCGGCGACAGCATCAGCGGCGACGGCGCTTTCCCCTGAAAGTCTCTCTTCAGAAAGCTTTGTAGCGAACGCAGTTCGCTCTGTAGGTGATGCGGTTGTTCGGATCGATACAGAAAGAACGGTGACCCGCAACGTCCCAGATATGTTCTATGACGATCCGTTTTTTAGAGGACGAATGGGCGGCGGTGGGTTCCAAAGTATCCCCCAAGAAGAGCATTTAAGAGGACAGGGCTCGGGGTTCATTATCAATGACCAAGGCGATATCTTGACCAATGCCCACGTGGTTAATAACGCCGACCAGGTGACGGTGAAGCTCAAAGACGGTCGTCAGTTTGAGGGCTATGTAGAAGGCGTCGATGAGATTACGGACCTAGCCGTCATTAGGATTGATACAGTAGATGAGCCGTTACCTGTCTCTACGCTAGGAGATTCAGATTCGGTGGAAGTCGGGGATTGGGCGATCGCAGTCGGCAATCCACTTGGCCTAGACAATACGGTGACGCTCGGTATCGTCAGCACCCTTAAGCGCTCTAGTGCCGCCGTTGGCATTCCCGATAAGCGCATCGACTTTATTCAAACAGACGCGGCGATCAATCCTGGTAACTCTGGTGGGCCATTGCTAAATGCACAGGGCGAGGTGATTGGCATTAACACTGCAATCCGCGCCGACGCGATGGGCATCGGCTTCGCCATTCCGATCAATAAGGCCAAAGCTATTCAGGCCAGTTTGTCTCGGGGCGAGCGGATTGCCCATCCTTACCTAGGCGTACAGATCGCTACGCTGACGCCAGACATGGCCAAGGTGAACAACGAAGATCCTAACAGTGCGATCGAGCTGCCAGAGACCGATGGCGTGCTAGTCGTACGAGTACTACCCAATACGCCTGCAGCTGAAGCCGGACTGCGGCGCGGTGATGTGATTACCAATGTGGCAGGCTTTCGGGTGAAGCAGGCCGATCAGCTTCAGAGCCGGGTCGATCAGGTAAAAGTAGGCGATTCATTGCAGATGACTTTGCGACGAGGCGATCGCACTCAGCAGCTATCGGTCAAGACAGCCGACCTCTCAGAACAAGAAAGCGCGTAGTGCATAGTCGCTAGCCGCAAAGTTCTTGGGCATATACAACCTAAAAACAGGCCAAAGACAAGCTAGAGAAACAGTAAAGCCCCGAGCAATAAACTTCTCGGGGCTTTATTGATGGACTCTAGTTTTTGAAACCGTGTTTAAACAAGCGAAGGGAGACAGCTAGAAAATCCTACACCGTACCTGTCTTATCATCGATCAAACCGTCACCACCAATCAGAGTAGAAGGCACCTTGTCCGTCTCCTCGGCTGGCTTTTCAGTACCACCGACCATGCCGTCACCAGCAATCAGGTCCAATCCACCTTCCCGGTCGTAGGCTCTAGCAGTGCGATCATCTAGCACCATGTCTGATAGGGCCATGTCATTGTTCAAGAAGGTGCCATCAAACGAGGTATCCACTTCAGGTGAAGTCGGCTCTTCGTAAGCATTGAAGCCCGTACCCGCCGGAATCAAGCGACCAATAATCACGTTTTCCTTCAGGCCGCGCAGCCAGTCGGACTTGCCTTGAATAGCCGCTTCTGTCAGCACGCGAGTAGTTTCTTGGAAGCTCGCCGCTGAGATAAAGCTATCTGTATTCAAAGAAGCCTTGGTGATACCCAATAGCACTGGCGTATAGTCTGCCGGAGCCATGCCGGTAATCGACATCGCCTCATTCACCTGCTCTAGCTGACGAATCTCTACTAGTTCGCCTGGCAGCATGGTGGTGTCTCCACCGTCTTCTAGACGCGCTTTCGAGGTCATCTGACGCACGATCACTTCAATGTGTTTGTCTGAGATATCAATGCCTTGAGACTGATATACCGACTGCACTTCGTTGACCAAGAAAGACTGCACTCGCTCTAGGCTCAGCATAGCGGACTCATGCGTGCCCTTGTTCTCACGATAGTACTTGTAGAAGACCTCTAGAATCTGGTGAGGGTTTGAAGGACCGTCCGTCAAGGGCTCGCCCGTTCCGACCTTTTGACCATCACCAATCACTAAGTTCTGACCTGGCGTTACTGGGTAGTCAGTCACCGCGCCATCACTTTCGATCACTTTGATTTCGACGGTCTCATCTTCTGCGTAGACGACCTGCGCCGTACCGGGTCGCTCTGCGAGAATGCAGGCTTCCTTAGGCTTACGGGCTTCTAGCAGTTCTTCGATACGCGGTAGACCCTGGATAATATCACCTGTCTTTGCTCGCTCAAAGACCAGCAGCACCAGACCGTCACCTCGCTGTACTAGGTCGCTGTCTTCAATGTGCAAGACCGCACCGGTAGACACTCGATAAGGTCTAGCTAGCCTCATCACAATCTCGTTGTCACCTACGGAGATCACTTGGCCTGATTCAACGGTTTTGACCCCAGGTGCGATCGCAGTATTATCAACGAGCAAATCACCTTCAGAGACCGTAGGCGAGTTGCCTTCAGTCGATACCGTAATGCGATCGGCATCACGCACTACCAGAATCCGCCGAACCGATTCTAAATCCTCACGAATACCGCGAATCTCACCCGCTTCCTTGGACTGAATCTCGGTTCGAGCGATGACTGCACCGGGATGAATCTCATCGCCGTCTTTGACTAGCAGCCGGGTGCGGGTGCTGCCTTGAGTCTGATCTGCCTCAATGTCGCGGCGAACGACCAGCGTTTCTAGCACCACTAGCTGTAGCCGCTGCTTGGCATCTTCCTCATCACCGTCCGCCTTCAGCTCGATGTCAGCCGTTAGCTGACTGCCGCCCTCGTCGATTTCTAAGACTAGCTGCGTCCGTATAATTTCTAGTCCTTCAACCGACTTCACCCTCTCTCCGTCTTTGTAGAGTAAGCGCTGGATAGCCTTCAGGCTAATACCCTTGTCATCGCTATCACTTACAGAAGTTTGGCTAGGAATTGACGCTTCATCGGGCACTTCAAACTCTTGCACAGGGCGCAGCAGCAAAGCAGCACCTTCTGGCGTTTCGACGTATTCAACATAGCGAAGCGAGTCCGCTACCACGCCCGGCATGACTTCTTCACCCGCGTTGACGATATCGCCACTTTTTTTGCCAGCATCGTCTGGGCTATCCACCATGTGAATATCTCCAGGCCGGATCACGATCTCGCGCAAGATATCGTTTTTCTGAGTGACTTCGACGACGCCGTTGGTCTGACAGAAAATATCTTTGACAACTTCTGTTCCTGCTTCGACGTACTGACCATCTTCTACCATCAATAGGGAGATGTCTTTGTTGATGTCATGGGCTTCTTCAGGAATCCAAAGCAGGGTGCCGCCCTTGGTGACCTCATAGCCAGTTTTCGCTTTGCCGCGCTTCGCAATCTCGACCCCGGCAAACTTGATAATGCCGCCTGTTTGAGTACGGAAGGTATCGTCTACTAGCTCGGCAACAACCTGACCGTTGGTGACCTTAGTTCCAGGGGTGGCGTTAATCGAAAATTTCTGTCCAGTAGAGGTGTTCAAAAAGTAGTGCTCACGGCCCTGACCGCTTTCAATCTCGACTTCCGCCCGGTCTAGAGCAACAGAGGCGGTGATAATCTCGACTTCGCGACCGCCTTTGCCATCGCTAGAAGTGTTGGTCAGACGAACAATTCCGCCCCGCTCTGTGATCAGCTTGGTTTCGGCTAAGACGCCAGCGGCTTCGATGCGATCGCCATTCTTCACAACCGGCTCTGCGCCCGGCGGCAGGTTATACACCTCACCCGAGAGCACCCACATCAATCCCCCCCGTTGAGCTAGGCGGGTCATATTCCCCTGACGGTCAGTCTTCTCTTCTTGAACTAGACCGGCAAACTTCACCTCACCCGAAAGATCGGAGGTAACGTCCTTACTCGCTTTCTCAGTGACTTTACGCACTCGGCTGGTGCTAGGCATCTCGGCAATCATCTCGCCTTTTTTGATCTCGTCACCGTCTTGAGCAAACAAAATTGCGTTCTTCGCTAGTGAGACCGAGTATTCCTTGCCGTTAGCTTCAATTGCAATCTGACAGTTTTCGTCCATCACTAGCGCGTCCTCGCCGTGACGAGTGCGGAAGGCGCGAGTTCTAAGACCCTCTGGGATGCGAATGATACCGCTACGTTTGGCGTTGACCTGAGGGGCCAGTTCACCCGTAAAGGTTCCACCCGTGTGGAAAGTACGCATCGTCAGCTGCGTACCCGGTTCACCGATGGACTGGGCAGCAATAATGCCGACTGCCTCGCCTAAATCAACCATATGAGAGTGAGCCAAACTCCAGCCGTAGCAGTGCTGGCAAACAGAACGAGCCGCTTCACAGGTCAGGGCTGAACGTAACTTGATTTCTTTGATCTTGGCATCTCCGATCGCACTGGCAATGTCGTCTGTAATCGCCTGATTGCGATCGACAATCATCTCGCCCGTCTTGGGATGCATCACGGCTTCAGCTGGAACCCGGCCAAGCAAGCGATCTTTTAGCGGAATTAGTACCCGCTCACCGTCTGTCATCGGTCTAACAGGAATGTAGCGCTCGGTGCCGCAGTCGATTTCTCTGACGATCACATCTTGAGAGACGTCCACTAGGCGGCGAGTGAGATAGCCAGAGTCCGCTGTTCGCAATGCCGTATCAACTAGTCCTTTGCGAGCCCCGTAGGAAGAGATCACATACTCAGTGACGGTGAGACCTTCGCGGAAGTTGGTCTTAATCGGCAGGTCGATGATTTCGCCTTGTGGATTAGCCATCAAACCGCGCATGCCCACGAGCTGGCGAACCTGGGAAATATTTCCCCTCGCACCTGAGTTGGACATCATGTACACAGAGTTGAGCGGATTGTTGTCGCGGAAATTTTCCACAACTTTGTCTTTTAGATACTCGCTGGTGCTGTTCCAGGTATCGATTACTTTTTGAAAGCGCTCTACCTCTGTGATTTCGCCGCGTGTGTAACGCTCTTCGGTGTCGCGAATTTCCTGCTCGGCAGATTCTAGCATCGCCTTTTTGCTAGGCGGGACTTCTAGGTCATCTACGCTAATAGAAACCCCGGCTTGTGTAGCGTATTTGAAACCCAGGCTTTTGATCTCATCGGCCATCTGAGAGGTTCGAGCAGTGCCGTAGTGCTCAAACGACCAAGAAACCAGATTCTTTAGCTGCTTTTTGTCGATGATTCTGTTTCTAAATACTTTTGGTTTTGCTGCGCTTTGCTGCTCTGTCATGCTCTGCTTTTTCCCTTTGAGATCTGCTTTGCTGCTGTTTATCGATGCTGTTTTTGGTCGTTGAGTGGGCTAGCTCTAGGGAAACTAGCCCACTTCTATCTACCGATGTCTACCGATTTACTGCCTATCGGTCTGTTTCAAGAAGGATTGGGAATCTATTCGGCTAATGCACCTAGTACGGCGTGGTTGTAGATAATTCGCCCAGGTGTCGTTTCTACATACTGAGAAATAACGTTGCCTGATTCATCTTCCCTGACGCGGCGGAACTTGTATGTTTTAGTCGAGCCGCCGTTGCCGTCTTCCTCGACTTTAATTGGCTCGCTATCGTCTTCGGCGGTTTCTACTTCACCGGCAAAACGGAGCCAAACTCTAGCGTGGAGATCGACGTTTCCTTGTTCGTAGGCTGCGATCGCATCTTCCATATTGGCAAAGTAGCGGCCCGCGCCCTTCTGCTTGCCAGGATTATCTGCAGTTAGGTAGTAGCAGCCCAACACCATATCCTGGCTAGGAGTGATAATCGGTCGACCAGTAGCCGGTGAAAGTACATTGTTAGAAGCCAGCATTAGCAGCCGCGCTTCTGACTGCGCCTCTAGAGATAGCGGCACGTGAACCGCCATCTGGTCACCATCAAAGTCGGCGTTAAAAGCTGGACAGACGAGCGGGTGTAGCTGAATGGCTCTACCCTCTACCATAATCGGCTCAAACGCCTGAATGCCTAGTCTATGCAGCGTCGGCGCTCGGTTCAGCATCACCGGATGATTTTCGATCACGTCTTCTAGCACTTCCCAAACGCTAGGATCGTTACGCTGAATCAGTTTCTTCGCTGCCTTGATGTTATTGACTAGGCCCTGACGAATCAGCCGGTGAATCACAAAGGGCTGAAACAGCTCGATCGCCATTTCACGCGGCAGACCACACTGATGAATCTTTAGATTAGGACCCACTACAATAACCGAGCGACCAGAGTAGTCAACCCGCTTACCCAAAAGGTTCTGGCGGAATCGACCCTGCTTCCCTTCGATAATGTCGGAAAGAGACTTCAGCGGTCGATTGTTCGCGCCGACGACTGTACGACCGCGACGACCGTTGTCGATCAGGGCATCGACGGCCTCTTGCAGCATCCGTTTTTCATTACGAACGATGATTTCTGGCGCTAAGATCTCTTGCAGGCGGGCCAGTCGATTGTTGCGGTTGATTACCCGGCGATACAGGTCGTTTAGGTCAGAAGTCGCAAAGCGACCACCGTCTAGCTGCACCATCGGACGCAGATCGGGTGGGATAACTGGAATGACATCTAGAACCATCCAGTCTGGCTTGGAGCCGGTGGCGATGAAGTTATCAATTACCCGCAGGCGCTTGATCAGCTTGGCTCGCTTTTGACCTTTTGAGGTGGCGATTGTCTCGCGCAGCATCTCAGCGGTTTCTTCTAGCTGCAGATCTTCTAGCAGCCGCTTGAGTGCTTCAGCGCCGATCCCAACTTCAATGCCAGAGAGCTGAGACTCTTCGGCATAGAGCTGGTCTTCAATTTCCATCCACTGATCTTCACTCAGTAGCTGCTTATAGGAGAGATTGTCTGCGTTACCCGCGTCCAACACCACATAGGCGTTGAAATACACGATTTGCTCAACATCTCGCAGCGGCATGTCTAGCAAGATAGCAATGTAGCTAGGAATGCCCTTGAGATACCAGACGTGGGCAACAGGTGCTGCTAGCTTGATGTATCCCATCCGATGACGGCGGACTCTTGACTCTGTAACTTCCACCCCACAGCGCTCACAGACGATACCTCTGTGACGCACTCGCTTGTATTTGCCACAGTGACATTCCCAATCTTTTGCGGGGCCAAAGATCCGCTCACAAAACAGCCCGTCCATCTCAGGTTTGAGCGTTCTGTAGTTGATGGTCTCCGGCTTGGTGACTTCTCCGACGACGGTGCCATTAGGCAAGGTACGCTCGCCCCACTCCCGAATTCTCTCAGGCGAAGCAATCCCAATCTTGACGTAGTCAAACCGCTGTTCTACTTTCGGCATTCTTTATTTCCTTTCTATTCCCTTACAAATTGCCCTGACAAATTACCCTGGCGAGTTGATGGTCGGCGCTAGCCAATGAGCCTGACCTTCTTTCACACATAAATCAAGCTCATCGGCTGTGTCTTCTGCGCCTTTACACACGCTTTTACAGTGGCTGCGACGGTTGACCTTCTAGCGGCGTAATTGGAGAGCTGCTTTCGGTGCTAGAGCCCAAAGGTGCGATCGCAGCGCCAGCTACACCAGCCGTTCCCATCGGTTCTTCTCTAGAGATCGACTCATAAGTTGGACGAGACGGTGTCCGGCGGTTGCCCACATCGGCCATCAGATCCACTTCGCTATCGCGGCTAGTCCCGTCTTCTTGGGTCTCTAGCTTATGAACCGCAATATCTAGACACAGAGACTGCAGCTCTCGCATCAGTACCTTGAAAGATTCAGGCGTGCCCGGTCTAGGGATCGCCTTACCCTTGACGATTGCATTAAGCGCTTCATTTCGGCCCTGCATATCGTCGGACTTCACTGTCAGCAGCTCTTGCAAGGTATAGGCCGCGCCAAATGCCTCTAGCGCCCAGACCTCCATCTCGCCAAATCGCTGACCGCCTTGCTGAGCTTTACCACCCAACGGCTGTTGAGTTACCAGCGAGTATGGACCTGTAGAGCGCGCATGGATCTTGTCATCGACTAGGTGAACTAGCTTCAGCATGTAGGATTGACCCACCGTGACCTCCTGGTCAAAAGGCTCACCCGTACGACCGTCATAAAGCTGAATTTTGCCGGGGTTATCAGGATTGAACACCCAGTCTTTGCCACTGCGATCGCGAGCGTCCTGTAGCTTGCCATGGGTAGTCTCTAGCGAAGCTTCTTCGCCATACATCTCATCAAACGGCGTCACCTTGAACCGAGCATCTAGGTTCTGTCCAGCCCAGCCCAGCAGCGCTTCAAACACCTGCCCTACGTTCATCCTCGAAGGCACGCCTAGCGGGTTCAGCACGATATCAATCGGGGTGCCATCCGGCAGATAGGGCATATCTTCTACCGGCAAAATTCGGGAGATGATCCCTTTATTGCCGTGGCGACCAGCCATCTTGTCGCCCACTTGAATCTTGCGCTTTTGAGCCACATAGACCCTGACTACCATGTTCGCACCCGGCGGCAGTTCATCACCCTGTTCGCGAGTGAAGACCCGAACATCAACCACACGGCCTTTCTCACCGTTCGGCACCCGCAAAGAGTTGTCACGAACGTCTCTAGCTTTTTCACCAAAGATAGCTCGCAGCAGCTTTTCTTCCGGGGGCTGATCCGATTCGCCTTTGGGGGTGACTTTACCGACCAAAATATCGCCAGAGCTAACCCACGCCCCCACGCGGATAATGCCAGTCTCATCTAGCTGACGCAGTGCATCTTCACCGACATTAGGAATTTCGCGAGTGATCTCTTCAGGGCCCAGCTTGGTTTGACGTGCCTCGATCTCAAATTTTTCAATATGGATAGAGGTGTAAACGTCTTCATAGACTAGGCGCTCGCTTAGCAGAATAGCGTCCTCGTAGTTGTAGCCCTCCCACGGCATGTAGGTGATCAGTACGTTCTGACCTAGGGCAATTTCGCCGCCCTCAGTGGCAGATCCATCGGCCATCACCTGACCCGACACGACCTTGGTTCCTTCAAAAACGAAGGGGCGCTGATTCAAACAAGTGTCTTGGTTTGAGCGCTGATATTTTTGCAGTTCGTAAGAATGGACTTTCCCTTCTGAGTCGGTCACCTTGATCCAGTTGGCATCGACATAGCTGACCACACCGTCTGTGCGGCTGATGATCACCATGCCTGAGTCGCGAGCGGCCTGCGCTTCTAGGCCCGTGCCCACCAGCGCTCTTTCGGGACGTAGTAAGGGCACCGCCTGACGCTGCATGTTCGATCCCATCAGCGCTCGGTTGGCATCGTCGTGCTCTAGGAAAGGAATTAGCGACGTTGCCACCGAGATGATTTGCACCGGAGAAACTGCTACATAGTCGACCTCTTTTGGTGAGGTCACAGTGAAGTCCTGTCGGTAGCGTACCGGCACCGATTCACCCAGGATGTTGTTGTCTGAGTCAATTGGCACATCGCCAGGAGCCACGCGCAAATCGTCTTCTTCGTCAGCAGTCATATAGACGGCTGGCTTATCTTTGACGATTTGACCGTTCACTACTGGGAAGAATGGCGTCTCAATAAAGCCAAAATCATTTACACGGGCATGAGTCGCTAGTGAACCAATCAAGCCCGCGTTTGGACCTTCAGGCGTTTCGATCGGGCAGATACGACCGTGATGAGAAGGGTGAATGTCTCGAACGGCAAAACCTGCTCGCTCACGAGTCAGACCGCCTGGACCAAGCGCACTAATTCTACGCTTGTGAGTCAGCTCAGCTAGGGGGTTAGTCTGATCCATGAACTGAGATAGCTGACTAGAGCCGAAGAATTCTTTGATGGCGGCAACCAGCGGTTTGGGGTTGACCAGAGAAGCTGGCGTCAAAGAGTCAGCATCCGAAACAGTCATGCGCTCACGGATGATCCGCTCTAGTCTGTTGAGGCCAACGCGAACCTGATTTTGTAATAGTTCGCCAACCGAACGAACGCGGCGGTTACCGAGGTGGTCAATATCGTCGGGGTTACCAATATCAAACTCTAGGTTGATCAGGTAGTCGATTGCAGAAACGATATCTTGAGGCGTTAGCACCCGAGTGGATTCAGGAATGTTCAAACGCAGCTTGCGGTTGAGCTTGTGACGGCCAACCTTACCCAAGTCGTAGCGCTTGGGATCAAAGAAACGAGACTCTAATAACTGCTGACCGCCATTGACAGTAGGCGGCTCACCCGGACGTAGCTTGCGATAGAGCTCAAGCAAAGCCTCCTCTTCGCTGAACTGTCCTTCTTTTTCGATGGTCTTTTGAAAATACTCAGGATGACGCAAGGAGTCAAAAATCTCGCCATCGCTAAGACCCAAAGCCTTCAGCAAGACCTGCGCCGAAAGCTTACGGGTTTTGTCAATACGCACCCAAACCAAGTCGTTTTTATCGGTCTCAAACTTTAGCCACGCCCCTCGGTTAGGAATCAGGTTGGCTGTGTAGGTACGGCGACCGTGCTTGTCGGTTTCAGCTTTGTAATAGACACCGGGGCTACGGACGATTTGGTTGACGATGACCCGCTCTGCGCCGTTGATGATGAACGTACCGCGATCGGTCATCAGTGGCAGATCGCCAATAAACACTTCTTGCTCTTTAATATCACCCGTTTCCTTGTTAATTAGGCGGGTAGGGACGTACATTTGTACTGAGTAAGTGCTATCTCGGCGTTTAGCCTCGTCCACCATGTACTTTGGTGCCTTCAGTCGATAGTCTTTGCCTAAGAAGTGAAGCTCTAGCTTGCCAGTGTAGTCAGTAATTGGGGAGAAGCTTTCAAGTTCTTCAACAAGTCCCTCTCCTAGAAACCAGCGAAAGCTAGCCCTTTGAATCTCGACTAGATCGGGGAGTAGATGGACTGGCGTCGTATTAGTAGCAGAAGGAGTAACGGCAACAGAGTCAACGGTAGTCAGCGTAGAATCAACAGTGGTCAAAGTAGGGTCAGTCATGCGTTCCTCAAAAAAATCGCGCCGGGCAAAGGCAAGCGTTTACAAAGGTAAAAAGAGACAAGGATAATTTGGTCTGTGGAAAATGAAGCTCTCTGTAGAAAAATAAGTCTGTAGAGAACAAGCTAGAAGAGGGGGCAAATGCATGGGAAAGGGCGATCGCCCATGAAGCCGTCGCAGAGCAAAGCTCACAAAACCAAAACTCACAAAGCCAAAAACCACAAAAAAGGCAAGGCTCACAGAAAAAGGCAAGCGCCGACTTGGATTATTAATAATTGTGAAGCTCACCTGCATTTAGTAAAGAAGTCAGGGGAATTCGTGGATGGGGGTAGCAAATAATGGATAAGAAGGGGCAGTTCTTTGCAAATGATGGGCGTTCGCTTCAGCTAACATACAAGGCTTGTATCCTATATAAATGGGGATATTGAGGTCTTTCTATTAGGGGAAGGGTTATGAGAGAGCCTACAGACGTATCAAAAAATATTTTTTTGCTTATCTATCATAAGCTAAACACGCAGCTCAAAACTATCAGAATGTCAAGATGTTTGATTGATAAGGTCGGCTGATTCGGGTAGGTAAGCGTATTTTGTATGTGGAGGGTATCTATGGCGTCATCATCTATAGCGTCGATAGCTCGGCAGGAAGTGAAAATAGCTGCTGAGCGTTGTTAGTCGTTTGCTGGGCGAGAGTAGCTAAAGGGATGTCTCTTAGCTCGGCCACATGTTCGGCGACGTGTCTGACGAATGCTGGCTGATTACGTTTTTCTTTGCGCTTGGGCACAGGTGAAAGAAACGGACAGTCGGTTTCTACTAGAATGCGATCGCTCGGCACCATTTTTGCAGAAGCCTTGACCTGCGTGGCACTTTTGAAGGTGACAATCCCGCTGAAGCTAATGAAAAAGCCTAAGTCTAAAAAGCGCTGAGTCTCTTTAGGGCTTCCTGTCCAGCAGTGCATCACGCCTCTGACGCTACCTTTTTGAGCAAAGAACGCCTCTAGCAGTTCAGCCATCTCTTCAGCCGCCTCTCTACAGTGAATAATCACTGGCAGATTCAAAGCCTGAGCAACTTCTAGCTGAGCAGTAAAGGCTGTTTTCTGAAGCGCCTTATTGTCGGCCTTGAAAAAATCTAGGCCCATTTCACCGATCGCCACCACCTTTGCATCGGACTGAGCCAGACGTGTGATCTCTGCTGCGGTCGTGTCGCTCCATTTATCCATATCAAGCGGATGAAGCCCAACGGCAAAAGAGATCTCTGGGTAGCGCTGTGCGATCGCCTGAATCTTTTCAAACTCACTTGGATCAACGCAGGAATGCACCAGATGAGCGACCCCTGCTTCTCTCCATGCCGCAGCAACATCATCTCTATCGACATCGAAAGAATCAAAGTTGATATGAACGTGGGTGTCAACAAGACGCATACGGTAGCAAAAAATCTAAGACCAAATAGATATACGTCAAACTCAGCCCCTTAAGCTGTTTCGAGTTCAGCCGTTTCGGTGTTCGTCGATGCATCACTAACAGACGCAGCATTCTCACCAGCAGCACTTCCACCAGTAGAAGCGGTATCGGCAGCAGGATTGGTACCAGTGCCCTCCGTTGCTTTCAACGCTTTGGCCAAGCGTGATTTGCGCCGCGCGCCTGCGTTCTTGTGCAGCACGCCGCGCTTAACCGCTTTATCGATTTTGCTGACGACTGCTGACATGCTTGCTTGTACCAGCTGAGTGTTTTCGTCAGAGGGGTTAGAGGCGTTGGCTTCTATTGCCTCGTGGTATCGCTTGGTCAAGGTTTTTACGGCTGATTTGTATGCCTTGTTACGCAACCGATTCCGCTCTGCAACTCGAATGCGTTTAATCGCAGATTTTGTATTTGCCATTTTACTTGCGCTAACCGCCCTTATATCAATTCAGTAAAACTATCAGAATGAATGATTATAGCACCGAAGATTCAAAACTTGACAGCTCAAAATTTCTCATCAAGGACTTGATAGCTCAATAAACAGTGCTTTAGAAAGGCGGTTGTGAAGTGGGTCTATGGGATTTGAGCTGTCGAGCGTGATTTGAACTGTCGGCTGGTTAGCCCCAGTAGTTCCGCGCTAAGCTATTGAAAAGTGGTGAGTGGTTGCTATCCGTTTGCCTTGCTTGACTTGTTGCTCTTTTCTCTTGTCTTACATGCTGCGAATTATTAACCAGCTAGGTGATGCTAAAGCGGAACTTCAACGTATTTGCGATCGCACTCATGATGCAAAGGTCGCGGATGCAGAAGCGACGGTCAAAGAAATCGTGGACGCCGTAGAGCGAACTGGGGATGAAGCGCTGCTGCACTATACCGAAAAGTTTGATGGGCAGCAGCTAACGACGGCAACGTTGAAGGTAGACGGGGCTCGGTTAGACGCGGCCTATCAGCAAATTTCGCAAGATCTGCTGCAGGCAATTCGTAAAGCCTGCACCAATATAGAGAAGTTTCATCAGCAGCGCCTACCTAAAAGCTGGGTGAGCTTTGAAGATAACGGCGTCGTGCTGGGTAAACGCTATGCCCCCGTCGAGAAAGCCGGGATCTACGTGCCGGGTGGCCGGGCTAGCTATCCAAGTACGGTGATGATGAATGCGATTCCGGCGCGAGTAGCTGGGGTGAAGCGGGTGGTGATGGTGACACCGATCGGCAAAGCAGGGGTGATTAGCCCATCGGTGCTGGTAGCAGCCCAGGAAGCTGGCGTAGAAGAAATTTATCAGGTTGGAGGGGCGCAGGCGATCGCAGCGTTAGCCTATGGCACCCACACTATTCCATCTGTAGATGTGATCACCGGGCCCGGCAATATCTACGTGACTCTGGCGAAAAAGCACGTGTACGGCAAGGTCGGGATTGATTCACTAGCCGGACCTTCCGAGGTGTTGGTGATTGCAGATAGCAGCGCCAACCCGGTACATGTGGCGGCTGATTTATTAGCCCAAGCAGAGCACGACCCGATGGCGGCGGCGGTATTAATTACGACTGATAGCGCGATCGCCCAGGGCGTGGCAGATGAAGTGGAGCGGCAGCTAGCTCAGCACCCGAGACAGACATTAACAGAAAAGGCGATCGCACACTACGGCGCTGCAATTGTCGTCGATACGCTAGAAACCGCTGCTAAGCTCTCCGATCTTTTTGCCCCAGAACATTTGGAGCTAGAAGTAGAAGATCCGTGGGATTTGCTCCCTCTAATCAATCAGGCGGGCGCGATCTTCTTGGGTCACGATACGCCAGAGGCAGTCGGTGACTATTTAGCAGGGCCTAACCATACTTTGCCGACATCAGGCGCGGCTCGCTATGCATCGCCTCTAAGCACCGAAACTTTCATGAAGCACACTAGCCTGATCCAGTACAGTCGTAGCGCACTCAAGGAAGTCGCCGCAGATATCGATATATTAACTCGGGCTGAGGGCTTACCTTCTCATGGGGACTCGGTGCGACTGCGCGTAGAAGAGCCCTAAACTGTTATCAGCTAAGCCTCAATTTTCTAACTGCCTGGTTTTGCCTATTTGGCTGGTAGCTTTTTCTAGGAAACTATTGAGCGTTGAGGCTATGAGATTAAGGCTATCAGAGGTTCAAATGTCAGGTACCTACTGAGGCTGCGAAGCTTGAGGATAGTCTCCTAGCGTCTCTTTATTTTCTGCAATCCAGCGCAATACTAATTTCGATAAAGATGCTTTTTGGCGAATGGCGCGCAGGTTTTTCGGCAGATCGAGCGCTTGCTCTGTGACCGGATGTGATAAATCGAACATGCCAGTTGAGGCGAGGTCGACTAGGCCAAACTCAGATTCTAAATAGGTGAAGGTGTCTAAAAAATGCAGTGCGCTCTCCCAGTTAGGTGGATTGATTTCGAGCTCATCGTTGACCAGCCGCATTGTACTCATTGGTTCGTAGTCTGTATTCTCTATTTTCTGTGTGCCCTACCTCCAACAGGTTCAGGTCAAAGAGAATGGGAGCTTAGCACTGGCGTCATAGGAGTTTAATTTTGCAATGAAGTAGGTAGTTGTCCGTAGTTCAAGCAGTGTCAAAATAACGGACATAGCATCAGTAGATACACTGAGCTCTAGAGAGCCACTGCTTATGCTAAGAATCGAAGACAGCGGCAGGATTACCACAATCAATGGAAGGAGGGACGATCGCGTGGTAGGACAACGCGGATACGTACTCTTCGAGAAGGCAGAGCCCACGCACTTTACCTCGGTAGGCATTCGATCTCTTGGTAGGCATTCTCTAACGCCGTACGACAACTCTCTCTTCGCGCCGCTGCTATGGCGCTTTGCAGCCGAACGATCAAGCGCTTCTACGGCGGACGCTAAAGGGGAGAACGTTGGCAGAGATTATTGACACTTTGTTCGATGCTCTGGAGGCTGTCTTGGGTTCTATCTTCTGTTCTACTTTCTTGGGCAGTGAGGAAGTTGCGAATGCGATCGCACCCTCTCTCCATTAACTCTTCAAAAGAGTCTAGCGCCCAAACGTCAATAGCACCCTCGGCTCCAGCGGTAATCAGTTTCTGGCCATCAGGGCTAAATCTAATATCTTGTACTTCTTTTGGATGAGCCTGCCAGGCAGCGATCTGGTCTTGTTCTGCCGCGTTCCAAAGCTGGATAGCACCTGTGCGATCGCCGCTCGCGATCGTTTCTCCATTCGGGCTAAATCTCACTGCCACTACAGATTGACCATACACTTGCAGCGGCGATCCGATAGATCTGTTTGTCTTCGTATTCCACAGCCGCACCGTTCCGTCCGTGCCGGCGCTAGCGAGCCAACTGGTCTCTGCTGGGCTAAACGCAATGCTATTGACATCGCCAACATGTTCTTGCAATCGTCCGCTGATTTGCCAGGTGCGCGTGTCCCACAGTTCGATCAGTCCATTAGCACTGGCGATCGCTAGCCGATTTCCATCGGGACTAAAGGCCAGTTGGCGAATGGATTCTCTACTACTCAGTGTTTGCGATTGTCCGTTCGTTCTATCGATAACTAAGATGTCTTTCCCTTGAACGCTGAGTGCGAGCTGGTTACTATCAGGGCTGAGGGCAATACTATCTGTTGTCGCGATATCGGGCAGTCGAAAAATCGTCGCCTTTTCGGGCTCAGCTAAGTCTCGAATCGCGCCACTTCCATCAGCGCTCAAGGTAACTATTATGTTTCCAGTTGCATCGATATCGATATCTTGGATAGCTGGTCTGGTCTCAAGTTCAGGGAGTTCTATCTCTGTTGGTCTTATAGGTTGATCATCAAGAGAGCTACGAGAGCCACTACCGAGCGGCCAAAACAACAGCTTGCCGTCGCCGCTGCCGCTCACTAGCCGAGTGCCACCGATCGCTAGCCGAAATCTTTTACTGGCATTGGTGGGTCTAGCAATGCTTAAAAGCGCTTGATTTTGGGTGGTCCAAATGCGGGTAGTGCTGTCGTCTCCAGCGCTCGCTATCTGTTTGGCATCCGGTGAAAAGCTGACGCTGCGAGCCGGCCCCGTATGATTGCGAAGCTGAGTAATTAGCTCTCCTGAAAACGTCCATAGTTTGACAATGCCGTCTTCTCCAGCAGTGGCAATCTGGCGACCATCAGGGCTAAGCGTCAGATTCCAGAGGCGCTGGCGATCGGCGGGCCAAAGTCGAGCGCGATCGCCTGTTTCCACATTCCAAACGCCGACTTGGCCATCGTCTCCTGCCGCTACGATCTGGCGACCATCGGGGGTAAACACCGCCGACCATGCATGCTGTTCAAAGGCTCGAATCAGCTCTCCTCGATAGCTCCACAGCTTAATGCTTTCTAGATCGGTGGTGATCAGCCACGGACGCTGAGGATGAAAATAGACGCTCTTTGCCCGATCAGACTCTACCTGCCAGCTGGCCCATGGCTCTGAACGAGATAGCTCTAAAGGATCTTGGCCTTGTCGTAAATCCCACAAGAACAGTTCTCCATTTCTGCCTATGCTCGCTAGCCACTGACCGTCAAGGCTAAAAGCAACATAGCTGACAATACCTTCATGCCCACCAAACTCTGCTAGTTTCTCTCCGGCTAGGGTCCAAAGCGCGACTGTTCCACCTGTCCCCGCTGTTGCAATCCACTGCCCATTTGGACTAAACCTGGCTAGCCGTATTCCCTGGCTGTCGGCTTGCCACTGAATGCTTTCTTGTTTGACAGCGTCCCAAACCTGAATCAACCCGTCTTCGCCTGCCGTGACAATCTTAGTTCCATCCGGGCTCCACTGGCTACGCACCGGGCCAGAACTTCCAGTCAGGCGATTCTGTTCTTTAACGTTGAATATTGCCCACTGAAGCGTTCCTTGTACTTGGTTTTGGAGTGCTTGCTCTGGCTGGACCCATCTCAACAATGGGTGTTGAAGAGAGTCTCCAGCCAAAAGGCTGTAGGTCAGCCCTTCAAGCGAATGATTTTGGCCGAGGTTTAGTCGAGCGGATTCTTTGGAAAACCGTGCTTCTTCAACGATAGAGCGACGCTGGCCAATTAATGCGGCCAGTAGCCCAGCGCTGAGTAGGGAGATGATGACTAAGGTTCCACCGACTCTTAGCCGACCGTTTAGCTTTTTTCTGGCAACGCTGCGCTGGACGAATTCTGTTTCTAGCTGGTTGAGCCAGTGTCTGGGTGCGTTGGCGATCTGTCGGACTAACTCTAAGCGGGGATCCGCGTTCCATAAGAAGCGAGGCTTTTGTTCTTTTTGCCAGTCTAGGGCTGCGGGTGTCAGGCGGCGCTGGAGGGCGAGGTTCTCTTCTTCTCGTTGCCAGGTGAGCAGCCTTTGCCAACCGCTTACTAAAGCATCGTGTGCGGGCTCTACATAGGGTTGCCCAGTCAGATCTTGCCCTTCTACCAGCAGACGGGCGGTTGAATAGGCTCGGATCACTTGCTGAGCGCGTTCGTTTTCAGCCCCTGAATACGCTAGTTCAAAAAGCGGAACCCGGCGGCGAGTCGCTTCTCCACTGCTAATAGCGACCATTCTCAACATCACGTTGCGGATGGTATGAGCGTAGGCCGCGTCCTGTTGGACGAGCTCGTCGTACTCTTGGTCTGCTCTCTGGGTGAGGCTGCGGACAACACCTCCGATCGCTTTGTAATCGACTTCGAGAATAGCGCGGTCAATAGTGGTGCCGTGCTGCTGGGCGATATGCTGTCGTTCAAGAAACTTGATATACAGCTCGCTGAGCGTGAATGAGAGCAGCGGTAAGGCACCCGGCATATCGGCAGTCTCGTTGATAATTTGTTCAACTAGGGGATGGCGGGCGTCGTCAGACTGAAAGTACATGACTTTAGCGCTAGCCGGCTGCTCGATCGCCTCTCTGAGATCGGCGCGAGACATCGGCGGCAGGATGAACCGGGCGGCAGACCAATAAGAGGCAAGTGGAGTAGAAGATTGGAAGTGAGGCTCGAAGTCAGCGCGGAGGGTGAAGACGAGGCGTAGGACTGTAGGGAAGTGCGGGAGAGCGTTGGCTAAAACTCGAAAAAAGTGCGATCGCGCTGTTTCACTGCTGCCTAAAGTGAGTAGTTCTTCAAGCTGATCGATAATGATCAACAGTTTTTGCTGGGGATGAGTCTTCTGCCAAGATTTGATAGCAACAGACAGGCCATTCTCAGGCAGGCCGCTCGGACTGTTCGATTCTTTACCACCTGATATTTCACTGTTTAATATTTCACTGTTTGATATCTCTCGGACAATCTCAGACAGTACTTCTAGCGGTTCGGCGCTGGGACGAAAAGGGCCAACGACTTGCCAAGTCGAATCGGATCGAAGCTGAGGTAAGAGGCCCGCTTTGACAAGGCTAGATTTGCCGCTACCAGACGGGCCGATGACGACAGTAAGCGGATGGCCGATAACCTGTTGCTTTAATTCGGTGATGCGATCGCTTCTACCAAAAAACAGATCTGCATGCTCTTCATCAAAAGACTCTAATCCTCGATAGGGATTTTGAGTTCGATCTAGAGGAGGCGCTGGAGGAAGATTCAGCGGGTGGTTAGGCGTGAAGAAAATATATTCGCCTTTGTCGTGTTTGCCCAAGGGGAAGAGGCTGGGCGTTTGACGGCGATCGGCTTGGTGGGTGGCTGGTTCGATGCGATCGCGCAAATACAGATACAGCTCTGTCGCCGTAATAATGCCATCGCCTTTTGGCTGACGGCTGGTCGCAGGCGGTAAAGCGTCGGCTTCGCCCGCTAGTGCTTCTAGCAGCGCCAAGGCAAAAGGAGAGTGCTTCCCTTGCTGGCCGCGAGCGTCTTGAAATGTGAAAGCGTCAAGTGCGGTTTGGTCATAGGCAGTAGACGTAATCACCTGCCAGGCCGGATCGATCAAAAACCGTTCGTAACGCTCTTGATGAATGACTTCGGGCACAACGCTGATATCACGAGTACTAGACCAGCGAAAAGCGCCGGAAAAGCAACAGTCGAAAAAAGCGAGAAAGTGACGACAGGGCAGATCGCTGAGCGCCTGCTGTAGCTTCACCATAGAAAGGTAGGTCTGGATGTCGCCTAGCCTAGCGTCTTGTGGAATCAAGAATCCTTCCGGGCCGTCTTCGCCATTGAGCGCAATGCCGTGCCCTGCAAAGTAAAAAAGCAGGCGATCGTTGGGCTTTATCGCTTGAGGCAGCGTCTGGTAGAAGAGCGTGGTGAGATTGTGATTGGTGGCGTCTTGGTCGGTGATTAGCGTTGTGCTGTAGCCGTGATCGGCGCTGAGGAGATTGGCGATCGCAGTCGCATCCAAGACGGCGGTTTGCAGCGGCGCAATGCCCTGGCTATAGCGGTCAATACCAATAACAACTGCAAGACTTCGCTCAAAATCCAATTCGCTCATCTGAATATGACCTCATTGTCTTGATGATCTGTTTGCTTCCGAGCCCAGCTACTTATGCACAGTTGGTCTAGCTCAACTAATCCAGCTCTGGCGCAGTAAACTCAGGAACTGTTGGGGTAGCTGCGGGTCTTGGAGCCAGTACGAATATCGCGCCCGCCGCTAGCAGCAAAGCTGCAATTCCTACAATCCACAGCTTAGAAAAAGCGCGAGTGGACTTCGTGTTTTCTGTTGTTGTCTGTTCTTCTGTTGTTAATTGATCGGCTCTTGCCTGCTTAGCATCTGTCTGCTCGGTATCTGCCTGCTCAGGGAAAAAAGGGGAAGCATCCGGCTCGCGTTCGTCTAATTCAGATGGGTTCGATTCAGGTAGGTTTGTCTTAGAAACTGTTTGGTTAGGACAAATACCTGTGCTGATGACGGCAGTTTTCAGTGAGGCCAGACCCGCCGGGTGAACAAAGTACTCTAGATGATTGCAGGCAGTCGGTATCTGCATAGGGGCAGGCGATCGCCCTTCGGGTATGGCCACGATGCTACTCACTGACACCGCAATATCGTTCGGCTGCTTGAAGAAGGGCAGTTCCACTATTTTCCCTAGCCGCTGCATAATCTTTTCCCTTAGAGTCTGAGCTTCTGATTTCACTAGCGATGTATTACCGACGATCAGGGTGTAGGGGATACCTGGATCAGGAGACTTAGCAATCTCTGCTAGAAAGTCGGACCCTGGCTGCATTTGATCGAGCGAGACGTCTACTGCTTCAATTCGCTTCAGCAGACTTTCAAGGATCTTCAATGGCGTTGCCACCAGCGATAATCCGTTAAGGGCAAACGACACGGCTGCTGTGACCCCAGCCTGTACCTGCGGCCAAGGCGATCCGCTATTGGGGGTGCCCAACATAATCAGATGGTTCACCATGTCTTTACCGCCTGCTTGCTCAATAAACCAGCGAGAGACTAATCCACCCATAGAGTGGGCGATGAGATGAACCGTTTTCCCATGACCTGCCTGAAGGCCGACGGCTTCTAATCGTTCTTTTAGCAGCCGCGCGTTTTGATCGATGGTGGTGTTTAGATTCTCGTAGTCAAACGCCAAGACCAGATCGTAGAGTTCGCCGATAGACGTGCGGTCATCTTCTAGGGCAGCGACAGCCGTCTCTAGGCTGGGCAGCATGCTCTCGGTATCGCCAAAGATGCCATGAATGTAGACAGCAATTGTTTTAGCGGTGGCGACCTGGGCTTTGACGTCTTCCACCTCGCGCAGGTAGGTGACTTTGGTCGCTGCTGCTCTAGCTGACGCAGGCTCGGCGGCTTTTTCTAACTGTGCGATCGCCAGCAAGGGATACTCAAAATCTAGCCCTAGCTTCTTAGCAACAATTTTTTGAAAGAAGATTCGCACCGAGCCAGTAACGCTGCGATTGCCCTCGCTAATCGGCTCTGTTAGCCGCTCAATCACAATTTTGGTCTGGCCATTTTCAGACTTGCCATAGCCTAGCGGTAGATAAAACTCGCCATCGTGCGCGATCGGCAGTACGTATTCATCCTCGGCTAGCGGCACCTGCGCCTCTATCACTAATGGATTCGTAGGCGTCACCGCCGCCGCATCGCCCAAATCGCTCAGCTCAATCGCGCTCAATCCTGGATCGCTAGCTCGGCTCTGCGTAAACTGGAGAGCTTCGGCGTTTTGCAAGATTGGCGGCAAAATGAAGCTGCCCAAATCGCGAGTAGACTGTGGCACGGTGGTGAGCCGGACATTGGCGCTGAGCGCTGAATGAGGCTGAATCGTGACACCTGCCCCCGCCGCCGTGGGCTGAGTGCGACTAACTGGGGTCGAAGGCTGGGGCCGCACAAAGGTGAATCCAATCTGGTTTGTCACCCAGTCATCGTAGATTTCTTCTTCACCATCAAAGCTGATATCGCGGGTGTTTACTCGCTGCATCAGCCGATTTAGACTACTGCTCTGTTTGCTGCCAAGCGATCGCGTCCCTCCACTCACTGGCTGCAGACCTAGCTCACCTAACCTCATCAGCGTCGGATCAAATTCAGCCGTACAGGCAATCAGCTTCAAAATATCGTGACATTCCGTAATCCCCTGCTGCCAAAGGCTATCAGCCACACTGCCAGTCAGCGCCGCGCCATTAGCAAACCAAATTTCTTGATCGGGCGACAGGCGCACCAGACTAGCCACACCGTCTGGCTTAATCGGAGCGACCTTGAACCGTTCGTTGAGATAAAAGAATGAGCAATAGAGCGTCTGGTTACTAGTGTTGTGTAGCTTGACCCTAAACTTGGGCGCTATCCATTTTTGCTTGACCGCATCGTAGCGATAGTCTAGGCGAATCTGCGAGCTTTTTATTTCTTTGGCCGCTTCGGGTGTGGGTTCTGTGCCTGTATAAATCTTGAGCGTTACTGCGCCTTGAATTCGGCTGCTAGCGGGGCTAGAAAGCTCAGCAATCGTCTTCCAACGGGCAATGTGCTCCAGATTTTGAGCGACTTTGGTCGCACTTGAACTGTCATAGCCGCGCACGGGTGTCACTAGCGCTCGCCCATCGGTTGGAGAAGCAATGGTATAGATGTCATCCTGCGCCAGCACCCGAAACGCTGCGCCGTCAATTTGGTCAATGGGCTGAACGTATAGAGAGGTCGATCCACTGGGGCCAAGCGATGCGATCGCCTGCTTCAGGGCTTCGATCCCTGTCGCATCGCCTTCTATATATACCTGTAGTGGCGGCATCGGTGAGCTGATGATCACTGCCTTGAAAGTATTGCAGCGATCTGCGAAAGCAGACTCGCTGCTGTTGTCGCTATTACTAACTGTGCCGAGCTGAGCTAGAACCTGAGTGAGCTTGACCTGAGCGATCGCCTGCGACACAGCTTTCATCTGGTCGGCGTCAGCATCGAATGGATAGATGGCTAATACGGTGGTCTCGCCGCCTGTAGGCGAAGGCAGGCCATGAATCGCGCCGCCGTCAATACTCCAGCCATAGTCCTGACGGTAGCTAAGCGTGAAGTAAGGAGGCGTTGGCGCGATCGCCCCGCCCAAAAACGGCTGATCCAAATCTTCAGAATGCGTTGCCTCCATCTGGGGAGACTGAGCCGGAACGCCGCTACGGATCAGAGCATTGGTTCGCTTGAACAAATCTCGATAGCTCAAGCCGCCGTTTGCCCGATTCAGCGATTCTTGCAAGAAGTGAGAAAATGCACCACGAGGGCTGCCGCTGCCGTGATATTCTTTGGCCTCTTCAATATTGCTACAGGCCGAGAGCACCACATGCCGCCCGGTCGGCAACTGGATTTGCATGGGCGACGCCGTCAGACTGCGCGTACTAGCGCCAGCGGTTAACGCTGTCGCCTCAGCCGGACTGAGCAAAAAGCTGTCTAGGGGGCGATCGCGATAATCGATATCAGCTCTGCGAGTGGCTACTTTGCCACCTGCTGGCAGCGCCTCTAGGCCAGCGTCCCTAGTGCCCGAACCCGAATGACAGCAGTCTAGCACCACCGCAATATGCGGCTTACCCTGATCGACCTCGGCAATTAGCTGCGCCAGTTCTTTATCTGCTAGATCCCAGTGCTCTTGATCAATTCGGCTGTCGTAGCAGACCAGCGTTTCCATCATCCGATCAGGCGATATCGGCCAAAAAGGTTCCGGCGCTTTTGCCTGGGCCCCATGCCCGGCGTAGTAAAACAAGACCACATCGTCGCGCTTGGCCTGCGACAGGTGCCGCCGAAATCCGTCGATGATACCCTGGCGAGTTGCCTGCGAATCCGTTAGAACCTGTAAGTGAAGGTCGAAATCATCCGCTGCGACCCGTCCTTCCAGATAAGACTGAATGCCCTGAATATCATTGACACAGCCACGTAGGTGAGGAACACGCGATCGCGCATCATACTGGTTGATTCCCACCAAAAGCGCATACAGATTTCGGGCCATGGGTCTTATCTCATTAACAGCAGTAGTTCAGTCGGTGGTTGCTATCAGCCCCCAAAGTTCTCCCTAACTACCATACGGCTGCCTTGTTTTGGGTATGCATCTTTCACAGGCGCTAGTGGGAAAACGCACTTCGTATCCCTCTCGAGACCTTACCTAGACAGCCATTGTTCGAAGCACGGCTTAGAAGAGCAGCTCGAAGGGGAGTGTAGAGAGCGGGTTAGGGAGAAACAGTCCGATGGGCATTAACCAACTTTAATTGATGATTTGTAGGTATGAGTAGATGCGTAATCTATTTTTGTAACCCAATTGCTTATCTTTTATACGGAACTTTCATTTAGTTTCCAAAGTCAGCCGTTTGGCTTACGTAATAACAAGAATAATTGATTTGTTGCCGACTAGGTCTCTCCTAACTTTGTACATACACGCAATCAGTTAGCGACAAACGAGCCTAGACCTCCGCGTTTACCTCTAAAAGGGACAAATATACATCAACAATACTTGTTTTTAAAATATCAATTTCAGTGATTTTCATTAAGGTTATTCAGGACTAACTCACCAATTTTTTCTGTTCTATAGCGGCTGAGGGGAAACACTCCTCTAGCTACTATCTTGTGAGTTTGTGTATCTTTTTGGAAGGCAAACTTCTTTAATGTATTTTCTCTAATTAACTGAAGTTGATTGACTATTTGATTAACAAGTTGATTATTAGAGCGATGCTGACAATGTTTGTGCGAGCGATCGGAGTTTTCTACTACTGCGCTCTCCATCTGTCACTATGGTGTTCTACACATGTCACGAGACGCATTAGTCGTAGGTATTAATCAATATCAGGCCCTGCCTGCACTCAGTGCTTCGGCGGCAGACGCAGAGGCAGTTGCCGCTCGGTTACAGGCACAGGGCGAGTTTCGCGTACAGCGCCTGCCAGAGGTAATTAAGCAAAAACGCCCTGTCGTTGGGCAGCGAAGTGGATTGACTACCCAAATGCTAGAAAGTGCCCTGATAAAACTATTCAAGCCTAAGGGTAAGAGCATTCCAGCGACGGCACTCTTTTACTTTTCAGGGCATGGCCTGCAGCGCGAAGCAGGTATCCAAGAAGGCTATTTAGCTACGAGCGATACCAACCCCGGACAGGGTAACTTTGGTATCTCTCTAGACTGGCTGAGAAGACTGTTGCAAAATAGCCCCGTGCGACAGATTGTAGTCATCTTAGACTGTTGTCATAGCGGCGAACTACTCACTTTTAGAGATGCTGATCCAGGTGCTAGACCGGGAACCGATCGTCTCTTCATGGCGGCCTCTAGAGAATATGAGTCAGCCTACGAGGCGCTAGAAGGACAGCACAGTGTCTTTACTAAGGCGCTGCTCTCAGGGCTCAATCCCTATGAACAGCAGGGCGGCAAAATCAGTAACTATAGTCTTACTGAGCATGTTAGCCAGAAGCTGCGAGGCGAACTACAGCAACCCCTGTTTGAAAGTTCGGGCAGCGAGATTGTGCTCACTCGCGTCAGCGGACTCAAAGCCGCTTTCTCAAAAACGCCAATCAGTACGCTAGCTAGACTCAAGCAGATGTCGTTCGGCTTTTGCCCTTATCGTGGGCTGTCTGCTTTTGATGAGGCCCACGCTGACTACTTCTTTGGACGCGATGCGCTGACGCAGGCGCTTTTAGACAAGATAGAATCGGGCAATTTTTGTGCTTTGGTCGGCGCTTCTAGCAGTGGTAAAACTTCGCTACTAAGAGCGGGTTTGATGCATCATCTACGCAAAGGCGATCGCATCCCTGGTAGTGATAGCTGGACGCTCAAGCTAATTACCCCCACCCAGCAACCACTAAAAGCCCTTGCCGCCGCCTTCACTTCAACCAATGTAGACAGCATTCAGCGGGCTGAACAGATGCATCAGGCCGAACGACTACTGCGTGACCAAGCAGGTGAGGGATTAGGCCAGATCATTCGCGCCGCACTGATGAAGCCAGGTCAGACCTCTATTCCCTCTCTATCCAAGCTATGGCTCATTATCGACCAGTTTGAAGAGCTATTCGCGCCCGAGATCAGCAGTGAAGCTATCGTAGAAAAACAGCTCTTTATTCGCTGCTTGTTAAAGGCATTAGAAGATCCTAGTATTCCGCTGGGCGTCGTCATTGGCATGAGAGCAGACGCAAGCGATGCACTACTCGACTACCCGGAGCTAAAGACGTTAGTCGACAAAAATACCGTGCTAGTCACTTCCATGAGCTACGAGCAAACTAAGGAAGTCGTGCAAAAGCCTGCCGAGAAAATGGGCTTAAAAATAGACGAGAACTTGCTCTATACCCTGCTGCTCGATACCAGTGGTGCCCCTGGTGAACTAGCTTTGCTACAGCAAACTTTGCTAGAGCTGTGGCGCACTCGAAACGATAATTTCGCAGGCAGTAGCGCTACAGGTACACCCACGCTGACTATGGAAAGCTATATGAACCTGGGTGGCGTTAAACGAGTAATGACACTACGGGCCACCGAGGTTTACAAAGGGCTAAGCGAAGAGATGCAGCGAGCGGCCAGGCGCATTTTTCTGGCAGTTTGTGAGCTAGGAGAGGGCCGCGCCGATCATCGCCGGCGCGCATTTCGCACTGAGCTAATCAACGAATACTTTCCGGCTGAGCTGATCGACTGCACCTTGGATAAGCTGTCAGCAGAAAGGCTGATTGTGATTTCACAGGCAATGCTATCCACTAGCTGCTGCGCTGAGCCAGGGCTACAGATACCAGCCGCCGCCTGGCAGGTTCAGCAAGATGACACTTCCCCACTAAAGACTTGGTTCTTAAACAATCTATCTTCGAGCTCTACGCCTTTACTGAGCTCACCGAGGACAGTAGAGATTGTGCATGATTCGTTAGTAAATGATTGGGATCTGCTACGAACTTGGCTTTCAGAGTCTCGCAGCGTGCTTCGTCAGCAGAGGCGGCTAGAGCGCAGCGCCTGGGAATGGGCAGCGCGTCAAAGACCGAAAGGGGCCGAATATCTGCTGGGTGGCACTCAGCTTCAAGAGGCGATCGCTTTTGCCCAGCTACACAGAAGCGAGCTCTCCGATCTTTCCCAAGACTTCATCGCCACTAGTCGCAGAATCCAAGGCCGCCTAAAGCTTCGCACCAGCATGCTCATTCCGATTGCACTGCTAGCGGGTATAGCTGCCTCCATAGTCAGTCGATGGGCGCTTCCCCCTCAGCCACGAGTTCCCACACCTGTAGAGATGCAGTCGCCTACTCCCAAAGTTCCATCACCTGCTGACTCCCTAGGTCCGTGGCAGCGGAAAAGATCACCCGAAAGTACACAGCCCCCTTCATCTCAGACCCTTTCACCTAAAGCGCTTACACCTAATGTTGCTGGCCCTGAGATTGCTGGCCCTGAGATTGCCGACAGTAATTATGTGGTGGTGTCCGCTGGTAGAATGCCTTCCCTATCCAATCCAGCAGAGGAAGTAGAGGTTTGGTATATTTCACCTAGCCAAGCACTAGACTCACTATCACCTATAAACTTTCAACAAATGACTATTTTGGATGAGTCAGCGCCTAATTAGCTTAATCACATTAGCTCAATCATTTAGATGAACAAGCTCTTCAGTATCGGCACTTAAGTGCTAGAGCTTAGCGAATTAGTCGCGAATGAATCGGCAATAGGTAAATCGTCTATGCTAGGCGTAAGCTCGATCCTACGCTAATAGCAGAATGCAGATCCTTTCAGTTGCGCTCACAAATTTCAAAACGCACAAAGAACAGCAGTTTCATTTTCAGCCAGGGACAAACGCCATCTGCGGCGAAAACGGTGCCGGAAAGACCAGCATTCTAGAAGCGATCGCATGGACATTATTCAACTACCAAGGCAGCTACAAGAAAGAAGATCTCATTCGTAATGGCGCTAGCAGCGCCCAGGTCAGAGTCGTATTCATTTCTAGCCGCGACAGCCGTACCTACGAAGTTCAGCGCTCTACTACTCATGGCTATACTCTTTTCGATCCTCAGCTCGCCGAAAAACTTCCCTACACCCGCACCAAAGACGAAGTTTTGCCCTGGCTCAGACAAAACTTGGGCGTTGCCCCTGGAACTGATTTAGGACAGCTATTCGCTAATACCATCGGCGTTCCTCAAGGTACATTTACTGCCGATTTTTTGCTATCAACTGAGAAGCGAAAGCCAATTTTTGACACTATCTTGAAGGTAGAAGAATACAGAGAAACCTATCGCCAGAGCAGCAGTCTAAGAAAATATGCGGAGGCGCAGGTACAAAGGCTAAAAGATCTGGTCGAACAATATGAAGAATCGCTGCAAAGTTGGGATGAATTACAAAACCGACACCAGCAGCTTCAATCCGAGATTGCTCAAGGAGAAAGCCATTTAGCTAGGCTAGAGACCCAGCGAACCGCTCTCTTCGAGCAGCGTCAGCAGTTAATTGCTCAAACCGAACAGATTCAGCAATTGCGCCAGCAGCAACAGCAGTTAAATAGCCAAATTGAAGGACAAGAGCAGACGCACAAGCGCATAATCACCTCGCTAACCCAAGCCCAGCAGGCTGCTGATATCTGCCAGACGCATCGGTCTAGTTACGAAGCGTTTCTAGCTATAGAACAACAGATCAAACAACTGACTGAAGCAGGCAAAGCTAGAGGGCAGCTCAGTCAGCAGCAGCAAACTATCCAACAGTCACTCTCTCAAAGTCAGCAGGAGCTTTCGCGGTTAGACGCTAAACTAGAACAGTTTGCTGCGGCAAAGGAAGAGTTAAAGTCTTTGGCGACTGCGCTAGAATCGCAATCGCAGTTAGAAACTCAGCGCGGTAGTCTACAGCAACAGATACAGACCTTTGCAAGCATTCGCATACAGCGCAAGGCGCTAAAACAACAGCAGGAGCGCAGCATCCAGGAAGCGAAGCAGGTCGACAGCGAGATAGTTCGTCTGAACGGATTGAAAGAGAATCAGAAAGATATTGGGCTGTGGGAGAATCAGCTAGCCCGACTTCAAGAGCAGCTCAGCCGGGTTGCCGCCGCACAGCAGTTTAAACAAGAGATTCAGGCAATGCTAGATAAGGGAAGATCTAGCCAAGACGAGTACCGGCATCAGGTAGTGGATGCGCTGAAGACTTTGGATAGCTGGGCGCGGCAGATTGACGAATTGAGTGGGGAAGCGATCGCACCGATCAAAGACGCTCTATTCCAGGGCGGTCTCTTATCCAAAGAGATGCTCGCTCATATCGATAGTATCTTGGCAGATTTGACTCAGCAGACAGATAAAAGCCATCTGAAAAAACAAAGTAAAACGCTACAGTCTCAGATCACGCAAGCCTATAAGCAAGGCGCTCAGCTAGCTAGCCTGCCAGCCCAAGAAGCCAAACAAACTCAGCTGATCCAACAACAACAACAGATCGCTCAGCAGCTCGGTGAATTGACTCAGCAGCTAGCTACAGAAGACCCCGTTACGCATTCTCTAGCACAAGTAGAAGAACAGCTTCGACGATTAGACAACCCCAAGGGCAAGCAGCAGCTAATTGAGCGAGACCTAACGCAGCAAGGCGCAGTAGAGCAGCAGTATAAAACGCTGAACGCGACTCGAACGGCAGGGACGCAGCAGCTAGAGGCGATCGCCTCTGAACTGAAAGCTTTTGCTCACCTAGACGAGCAGCTTCAGGCCCAACAGCAGCTGCGACAGACCCATCAGGCCGGCTACCTGCTGCACTTGCAAAATCAACAGGCGGCTCAGCAGGTAGGCTCTTTGCAGGTCGAGAATGAGGCTATAGCCCTGATCCGTCAGCAAAGTCAATCGCAAAAGGACAGTGTAGACAAGCAACTTGCCGTTCTCACCCAAGACTTTGACCCAAATACTTTCACAATCCTTGATAAACAATACGCAGATGTGAATTCCCAGGCCGATCGACTGAAAGGCAGTTTGCCTCAGCTTAAGCAGCGGTTCACAGAGCTCACCGCTCAGATCGAACAGATGAAGGCCACCGCAGAGAAACGCGATCAGGCCCAAGTGGAGATCAAAGAGCGCGATCGCCTTAAACGGTTTATCAACTACGCCCGTAAAGTTTACAAAGAAGCTGGGCCGAGAATTACCGAGCGCTATGTGCAGAATATCTCTAGAGAAGCTGACCGCCTGTTTCGTGAGCTGTTAGGCCGGGCAAATGTAGCCTTGGTTTGGAGCGCTGACTACGAAATCACCGTGCAAGAAGGGGCACATACTCGGCGGTTTATCAATCTATCTGGCGGTGAGCAAATGTGTGCGGCGCTGGCGGTTCGACTAGCATTACTAAAAGTGCTGGCCGATATTGATGTGGCTTTCTTTGATGAGCCGACGACCAACATGGATCGCCCCAGGCGCGCGGGCTTAGCAGAGGCGATCGCCCGAATCAAATCATTTAAACAGCTATTTGTGATCAGCCATGACGATACCTTTGAGCAGGTCACTGAGACAGTGATCACAGTTGAAAGAGAAGCCGATTGATAGCTCGACTTAGTCCTCAGGCACTGTGGAATAGCAAAACAGAGCCAGAGACATGCTGCGATCGCCTAATCGAGCCAGTTTACCCTTGCTTAGCTCATACATCAGGATTCTTTAATCGAAGAAGAGAATGCATCAGCAACTCAGGGCACCATTGTAAGAGTCTGAGCAGTCAGCGTCTAATCACCTCTTTGCAGCTTTGTTTGCGGCAGACCTGTCAATAGCATCTATCACATTGCTGAGGTCACTCTTATTAGCTGACACTGCTAAGATACCGCAGGCAATATGACTCGCAGTCGTCCTACTGAATCAGGACGGTTGCTATACCTGTAATCCGTTTACCTGTGGCCGCTTATTTGTCTCGTCTATGAAAAACAACCCGAGCGCGGCACTTACACAGTCACTATCAGCCTCTCTAAATAGTCCTGCTTCAGCCAGCTCACTGAATACGAAGGCACTCAAGCAGATATTTAAGCTGTCACCAATCGGTATGACGGTTTTAGACTTAAACGGACGATTCCTCAGCGCTAATAGAAGCTTTTGTGAGGCAGTAGGCTATGCCGAAGAGGAGCTAGTTTCGAGATCGTTTACCCGCTTGACTCATCCAGACGATGTGTCTGTATTGAAGGCGTTAAGCGAGCAGCTACTCTCAGGGGAGCGGCAATACTTTCAGATTGAGACTCGCCACTGGACCAAACAAGAAAAGCCGCTGACCGTATGTTCGACTGTGACTTTGATACACGATAGCCAGCAGCGGTCTATCTGTTTCTTGTTACAGGTAGTCGATCTAACAGAGCAAAAGTGGATGGAGGCGCAGCTTCGTCATCGCGCCTTTTACGATGGGCTAACAGGCTTGGCGAACCGAGCTTTGTTTGTAGACAAAGTAGAACAGGCGGTGGCTTGGCTAGAGCATAGCGGCAGCGTGCAGTGTGCGGTCTTGTTGCTCGATATCGACCGATTCAAGGTGATCAATGATAGTTTGGGTCACTCAATTGGCGACCAGTTGCTGACAGCATTGAGCGGACGATTAAAAGCTTGTATTCGTCAGTATGATACTTTGGCACGCCTAGGGGGAGACGAGTTTGCCATTCTGCTAGAAGAGATCGATGGATTGGATGAGACCATCAAGGTGTGCGATCGCATTCACGATACGCTCAAATGCCCTTTCCAGATCGGTAGCTACGAAGTATTTGCCAACATCAGCATCGGCGTTGCCTGTAGCGATGCGGGGTATGAGCAGTCTAGCGATCTGCTCCGCAACGCTGATACAGCGCTCTATCACGCCAAAGGACAGGGCGGTGGCTGCTATGCCACTTTCGATCGAACCATGCACGAGCGAGCCGTGGCGCTGTGGAAAATGGCTACCCAGGCCCAGTTCGCGGTAGAACGAAGAGAACTCAGCTTGCACTATCAGCCCGTAATCAACATTAAAACAGGCCAGGTTGTTGCGGTAGAAGCATTAATTCGATGGACCCATCCCCAATATGGCCCGATCTCGCCGGGCGAATTCATTCCAGTTATGGAAGAAACAGGCGTAATCACGCTCATTGGCGATTGGGTTCTTCAGACAGCTTGTCAGCAGGTCTTTCAATGGCAGCAGCAGCTCCACAACAGCTATCCAATCAAAGTCCATGTCAACCTATCAGCTCGTCAGCTAGCCCAGCGTAATCTAGCACAGCAGGTAGAATCAGCTCTAGCCAACACTGGGCTGCCGAAAGACCTGCTATGGCTAGAGATTACCGAGACAGCCATTATGAAAAATTCTCAAGAAGCTGTTCAGGTGCTCGAACAGCTCAAGGCGCTAGCGATAGGGCTATGTATTGATGATTTTGGCATCGGATACTCTTCTTTGAGCCGACTGCAGCAATTGCCGATTGATTTGATTAAGATCGACCGCTCTTTTGTTCAGCACATCGGCTCTAGAGGTGAGAACACGGAAATTGTTCGGACGATTATCGATTTAGCAAATAACTTAGGTCTAGATATTGTGGCTGAAGGTGTGGAAACTGAAGCGCAGCTAGCAGGGTTGCGATCGCTTGGCTGCTACAACATTCAAGGCTTTTACTTTGCTAGACCGATGACACCAGCAGCGGCCCTCGAATTCATCCAAAAACGAAATCAGACAGATGTGAACTGGATACAGTCAGCATCTGCCTGATTGAGATCTACTTGGTTAATCTGATTGAAGTCGATTCGGTTGGCCCATGTCTAACGAGTCCAGCCGAATCAAAACCTATGGTGTCAAAACCTACGCCGCAGAAGCTGAATTGCCGTAAGGGTTAGCAGTCGTAGGTTGAGTAGCTTGAACGGAAGGCTGAGCAGGCTCTAGAGGAGTTTCAAATCCAGCTTGAGCACCTACTGCAAATGCAACCAGCCAGCCGATGATTAGTAGTGCTAGAACAATAGCCATGTGTCGAGAATCCTTATTGGGT
>NZ_JADEXO010000057.1 GCF_015207105.1 cf. Phormidesmis sp. LEGE 11477 | reverse complement strand
CCCCTTTCCCCACTCCCTTACAATAGAGATAACTCCACCGAGACAACCCACTTATGCCTCCCCGCTGGCCTCGCAAACCCGACCGCGCTGATCCTGAGTATAGAAAGTTAGAAGATCGCATCAATCTCGCGGTGCATTTTGCCATCTTTGGTGCAGTCAATTCTTGCATGGGATTTTTCAATACCCTCAATCCCGGATCGCTGCCGCTAGCGAAGACGATTTCGCTAGTTTGGGTCTGTGGGCTAGCGGCACACGCAATCTACTTCTTTGCGATCGCAGACTACTCCACCAATCCAGCCAGCGGTGACTAGCCAGGCCGTCTGAGCCCACCGAACTAAGTGGAGCGAACTAAGATAGCCGCGAACGAAGCCAGTCGAAAGGCTCGAACTCACCTACACACTCATACCTGCACACTCATACCTGCACACTCATACCTGCACACTCATATAAGAGCAAAACGCTTATGGCTACTCCTAACGCCTCTGAAAATATCGAAGCGCTAGCCGCAGAAATTGGCGAAAACATCTACATGGACATCGCCAAATGGCACCTATACCTGGGTGTTGCCAAGCTGCATACGCCGTTAGCCGAAAAGCTAATGCCTATGATCGCTAGCGACGATATCTCTGAAGACAACGTCACCAAAATCCTTGCAGATATTCCGATTAAGCTAGGCGGCGGACGAAAGACGGTGGCGCTAGCCGATCTGTTGCCCATGCAGTGCCTAGTCAATCTGATCGATTTATTAGAAGACTATCAGCGAGATCTCTGAGCGGCTTTCTTTCCTCTTCTCAGAAAACTCATAGATAGTCGCCCAAGTTAATACCAAAGCAACTAGCCTAGGTAGTCGCCCAACTGACTACGAATGTTAGGCATGCTAACTGCTTCAACTCTGCTGGTGCTGACTGATTTGAATAACTAATTCGGACTTTGGCCTTTCTAATAAACGAAATAAAAGTTAGTATAAGTACACATAGACTTCAGAACTTCTAGACAGGAGAACAATGGGAATTTTAGAATTTGTGTTCGGCAAAAGCACACCAAAAGACGATACTGCACCTAAACAGGCTTTTTATCTCAACGATGACGACGCTAAGACCTTTGGTAATATTGACTACATGCGCTCTTCGAAGACAGTCAGACGTACCTTTGCTAAGAAAAAAGGTCAAGCTGAGCACATGGAAAGCGTCAGACAGATTTCTTCGACAGCCGCAAAGATAATTGAGGCGAATACTAACTCTTCGACATCTTCACAGCCCGCTGCTACCTTTAGCTCTTTTAACACGCCTGCTGCTTCAGCGCCCAAGGCCGAAAGCAACGGTTCATCAACAGCTGCTAAGTCCGCGCCTACGCCTGCCCGTCGCAAGCCTGCAAGTAGCGACATGGATATGTTCCGCAATATGGCAAAAGACATCCGCAAGTAATTTCATTACTTTTATCTGAGCGGAGTCGCTGAGCAGAGTCATAGATAGCTCACGCTAAATAGCCTGTATTGAACGGTGGTCTATCAGTAGGTAGACTACCGTTTCTAATCTTTAAACTGCTTTATTTAACAATCGCTGATTGATGATCGGAACCTGGCGAATCAAAGTCACGCCGCGCAGAGCCATCAGCACCGATAAGGCTAGCCAAAGCAGATGTGGATTGTTCGACCAATTTGCGAGTAACGCTAGCGGCAGAAAGCCGAGCAGTACCGATATTAAAGCGCTGTTACGCAAAATGTGCCCGGACGTTAGTCCTAGAAAATAGCCATCTAGCGTGAAGGCAACGCCGCCGAAACCCAGAACCGGAACCAGCCAATAGACATAGGTAGGAAGTTGAACAAGTAGATGATTGTGGGTCGTCAGCAGGCTAAAAAACGGCAGTGGCCAGATAGTTAGGGTGAGGGCGATCGCAATCCCTAAAAACACACTCCCACCTGCCCCTAACCACAGCAACCAGAGCAGATCATCCACCGATCTTTGCCCATAGAATCTACCTGCGTAGCTTTCTACCGCTAGCGCCACCCCATCCATAAAGTGGGCCGACATCAATACAACCTGTATCAGCAAGGCATTGATTCCTAGAATTGTCTCACCTAGCCCCGAGCTGAAGTTAGTAAAGCTCGACATCGCTAGCACCAAAGCAAACGTGCGAATCAAAATGTCTCTGTTTAGACTAAACAGCATACGCAATTCCTTTGGCTGCCAAAGTTCTGCCTTAATCTGCGACAGCAAGTGCCAGGGCACCAGGCTAGCGGCCACTATGGAACAACCGACAGCCAGCATCACGTATTGGCTAAGCGCAGTTGCTAGCCCAGCGCCGTAGCTCTCCCAGCCCAGTCGGCGAATAAACCAGTAATCTAGGACAACATTGCTACCGTTGCCGATCGCTGCTAGCCAAACAACCTGAGCTCCTCGCCCACGGCCAAGCAGCCAGCCCAATACAACGAAGTTGACAAGAACAGCAGGTGCGCCAACGATACGACCTTCAAAAAAGGCAACTGCCGCTGCTCTCACCCCTGGCCCCATGTGCAAAAAGTAAAATCCTATTGCTGAAATCGGCTGTCGTAACAGCAAAACGGCCAGTCCTGCACCCAAAGCCAACAGCGAATTTCGCAGCAGAATCAGCCAAATAGTCTTTTCATCATCGCGACCTACCGCCTGAGCGACTGGCCCCGTTGTGCCCATCCGAAAAAAGTTGAATCCCCAATAGATCACATTAAAAATGACCGACGCTAGCGCCACGCCATTTAGATAGCGAACGTCTGATAGATGACCGAGAAAGGCCGTATCAATCAGGCCAGCTAGCGGCACCATCAGCCCAGAAGTTGTATTGGCAATGGCTAGTTTACAGAATGGACGAATCCAGGCTGGCGTTTGATTAAACAGCAAGATAGGTAGTTCCCCTCAATTCGTTCCTTGGTGCTAATGGGCAGTCTTTATTTATAGCAATCTGCTGATGCATTAGTAGATTGCTATGCACTTAGCGCTATGTGCAACAGGGACTACAGCTTCTATATACGGCTTAAGCTAAGTGCGGATTGCTATATCAAGATAGCCAAAACTACAGTCTTCTTTTTTAAGGAACGTCATGAATCGCAGCGGAATCGCAGCTCTAAAAGTAGCTCTAAGTATCACAACACTGCTCGGCGGCACGCTAGCAGCGTTTCCAGCTCATGCTAATGGCCCTGTTATTACTAGCGATATCGCTGCGATCGATCTGCCTATCTTTGATATTGAGAGCGATTTGGAGCCGCTTGAATCGCCGATACCAAATAGCGAGATGCCTAGCGATAGAACGATCGATGTCGAAGATTCTGAACTAGACATTGAAGCGGCTGACGGTGAAGTCGCACCCGTTGAGACGACAGCAGTTGAATTCTACAGCCGGGGGGTAAGGGCTTACCAAAAGGGCGACGACCTAAAAGCTATCGATCATTTCACATCGGCGATCGCAGCAAACAGCGAATATGCAGAAGCCTACCTGTTTCGAGGCGCGATCAGACAGCTTCTAGACGATCCGGTTGCAGCGATGGCTGACTATTCCACTGCTATCTACCTGCGCTCTGACTACGCACTAGCTCACTTCTATCGAGGCGCATTACTGCATAAATCTGGAGATATACTGGCGGCGGTGAGCGATCTAGAAACGGCAGTTGCCCTCGATCCGACACATTTGCTCAGCCACGAATATCTAGGTGTCGTCCAAACAGAAATGGGCGATTTTAATAGCGCAGTGGTGAGCTTTGATAACGCGATCGCCCTCGATGCAGAGTACGCGCCTGCCTACATGCGTAAAGGAGCAGCGCTGATTGAACTAGAAGATTATGAGAGTGCGATTGCCCCGTTAGATGTCGCCATTGATCTCGACGATAAGTATGCAGCCGCCTTCATGAAACGTGGGGTCGCCTATTATCATCTCGGTACGCTGCAAACCGCGCTAGCGAATTTGAACCGCGCTATCAGATTGGATGAAGATAACCTTGATGCCTACTATAACCGCAGCCATATCTACTCAGCATTGGGGCGGCCTACGGATGCTTTGGCTGATGTTAACTATGTTCTTTCAGTTCAGCCTGAGTCGACAAAAGCCTACATGACTCGGGGTAGCTTGTATAGCGCTCAGGGTAGATACAACGCCGCGATCGCAGACTTTAACCGCGTGATAGAAATCGATGCGAACTCCAGCGAAGCCTATCGGCAAAGGGCTTTAGTTCGCGTAGCCAACAACAACATTCCTGCGGCATTAGATGATTACTACAGCGCGGTTAGCCTTAGTCCTAATCGTCGAGAGCTCTACAAAGGGCGGGCCGACGCCTACGCCATTCGCGGCAATCTGCTCTCTGCGATCGCCGACTATACCTACGCCATCGAACTAGACAACAGCTACATCGCCGCCTACGCCGCTCGGGGACGTTCTCTATACGAGTCAGGAGATATGCAAGGAGCCTATCAAGACTTCTCGCAAATTATCCGCCAGGATCCCACAGTCGATGCCGATATCTACTATTACCGAGGGATTACCCTAATGGCATTAGGAGATAGCTTCAGCGCCAACGAAGATCTGCAAATCGCTGCCGAGCGCTATCTAGCCGAAGGCAGAGCTGAGGGCTATCGGGCCGTGATTAACCGGATGAGTAGACTGTAGATTCTTGTATGAGTCAACCTATGAGCTTGCCTTCGCTAGGCTAAGCAACTTGCCTTGAACAGATTCTAGGATAGAATCTCGGAGGTATGTGCTAGCATGCAGAATCTCTACGCCAATCAACTCGCCTGCTTGATTCAATTCCGCAGTCACATTGGGGCTAATTTCTATGCTACTAGCCTCTACTTCTTCAGATATCAAAAGGTGAAGAATATCTTCCTCTTTGAAGTAGTTCATCTGCGGCGCAGACTGTTTAGAATCAGACATCGATGATAAACCTTCCAGTTTTTACGCGGAATCGGATTTATTGATGAGAAATAGCATGAACCGTGACAGGGATGATGAGATCATCCCTGCGTTCATAGGGGATCATGACTAGCTGAGTTCGATGCTTCCCAACGGTAACGCTTCTGTCTGTTTCCACATCATAGTATCGCTCGCTGGAGAAACGTAAAATATTCTCGACTAAAGTTAGCTCAAAGCCTCTTTGTTCGGCGCGATATCGAAGGTAGGGAGTCCAAATTATTTCAGACATGAGAACGTACACTAAGAGCAGATTTCTTTTTCTATAGCCATTATGATTCGGCGTTTGGTCGTTCTGCTGTTGTTTCTGTGCTGTTTTTTGCTCCCCACCATGCCTGCAACAGCTTCTTTGCCTATAGCCTCTTTGCATACCTACAGTGAGAAACCAGGGCAGACCACTTTTCGCTCAAAGCAGAGCTTGCGCGATCGCACTGACCGATCTTGGCAAATCATCCTTTTCAAACGCTACCGGTCAGACAGCCTACAGGGACTCTATCTCAGACTCGTAGGCTTTCCGGGGCTGGTCACAGTCGATAGCCAAAAACCCCTGACTATTGCGACTGGATCTAGCCTGCAATGGCAGGTTGCCACTGAACTCGATCCACAAACCGCAGCGCTACCCGACTACGTAGGACAGTACAACGTGATGTCGGTTCTATCAGAGCTCTCCGGCGATATCCCTTTGCAAATAGAGATTGCACTAGGCGACGGCAGCACCGCAGAACTTGTTGTTCCCCCCTTTGCCGTGCATGAATGGCGAGAACTCACAGCGATGTCTCCTACCTCTACCAGCTAAGGCTGTTCGCCTGCGTGGTATGAGCTACGAACTAGTGGACCAGAGCGGACGTGAGAGAAGCCTAAGTCGCGGGCGATCGCACCCAACTGATCGAATTCTGCTGGTGTCCAGTATTTTTGTACCGGCAGATGGGCGAGAGAAGGACGCATATACTGGCCAATGGTGAGGCGATCGCACTTCACTGCCCGCAGGTCTTTCATCGCTTCTACCAGCTCTAGTCGCGTTTCTCCATGGCCGACCATCAGCCCTGATTTTGTTGGAATTGAGGGATCAATCTCTTTCACGTAGCGCAAGACATCTAGCGATCGCCCATACTTAGCACCCCTTCGCACTGGGCCTTGCAAGCGCTTTACGGTCTCTACGTTGTGGTTGAAACAGGTGGGGTGCGCGATCGCCACCGTTTCGACCCTTTGTCGCTGCTGCACTGGCGCGTCAGCTCCCCCCCAAAAGTCTGGTGTTAGTACCTCAATCTGTGTCTGAGGGTTGATCGCGCGCACAGCCTCCATCGTCTTTACGAACCAGCTAGCCCCTCCGTCAGCCAAATCATCTCGGGCTACCGCCGTTAGCACCACATACTTCAGATCCAACAGTTTCACCGACTCTGCAACCTTCGCGGGTTCTGTTGGATCTAGCGGCATTGGCGAATGCCCTTTATCCACCTGACAGAAGGCGCAGCTACGAGTGCAAGTCGGCCCCATTAGCAAGAAAGTCGCTGTCTGATTGGCATAGCATTCACCCCGATTCGGACAGCGCCCTTCCTCGCAAATCGTGTGAATCTGCCGCTGCTTAATTACCTTTTGTACAGCCGATAGCTCGCTCGCCTTGCCAATGGGTCGCCGCAGCCAGTCCGGCATTGCTAGAATCTCAGGCCGCGATCGCTGAGCGTCTTTTAGCTGATCCTTTTCAGACCGATTTTCTACCAACTGCTCAGAAGATATAGACATGAAATTAAACAGCTAGAGGCCAACGCATCTTTAGTATTCTACCGGGTTGATTCTTACACCTCACGCCTCGACTTGGTTCTTTCTTCGCTGTGTTCTCTCCACCCAGCAATCTGGGCAACTTTAAACCGGGCATAAAGCGGTTAGGAAGCGGAAATTCTTTTCCCTTCTGTAGGAAAACAGACAAAAAGTCTCGCCTCAGTCACGCATCAATTTGCCATCCGTCAACAATTGCCATTCATTAGATAGCACCAGGAGTTCGTCGTGGCCAATCATAAAATCCTAGTAATCGACGATAGTAGAGTGATCCGCGCTCGGGTGCGCGATATGCTACCTAACGGCAATTTTGAAGTCATTGAAGCGTCCGATGGCATTGAAGGCATAGACGCTATTCGGGCCCAAAAGCCAAACCTAATTATGCTGGACTTTTTGCTGCCTAGAATGAGTGGCTACGAAGTCTACCAAGAGATTCAATCTGTTCCTGAATTTCAAAGCATTCCGCTAGTGATGATGTCGGGTCGCCGCGAAGAGCTGACCGAAAAGATTCAAGAACCCTTTGAATTCTTTGAGTTTATTGAAAAACCCTTTGAGCAAAAAGAGCTAATCGGCGCTATCAAGGGCGCGATGGCCAAAGCTCGCAAGGTTCGACCTCAGAGCGCCACTGCCACATCGACTAGCGGAGGAGACGCCTCGGCTGAAGTCGCAGCACTGCAAAAGCAAGTAGAAGTGCTGGCCAAAGAAGTCGCGGCCCTCAAAGTTCAAAACAGCAAAATTCTCGCGTTTATCAAGAAAAAGCTGGCGTAGAGTTTCTTACCTAGCCTTCGAATGCCAGTCATTTCTAAGACCAGTCACTTCTAAGATTAAGTGGCTTTCTCAGTGCTTACAATAGAGGCGAGCTACTTCTATGTAAGAGAATCCAATGCAAATTACGATCGAACTGCCAAACGATATTGCTGAACGGCTGACGCAGCGGATGAGTGATCTGCCTAGACAAACGCTAGAAGCGCTATCGATTGAAGGATATCGCAACGAGATACTGAGTCATCACGAAGTCGGTCGTATACTGGATCTTGACTGGTGGGGCGTAGAAGCTTTCTTGAAAGCAGCTAACGTTTGCTTGCACTATGATGAATCTGACTTAGAGCAAGACAGGAAAACTATTCAACAAGTTAGAGAATCAGCTCGACTTGCATGATCGTCGTGTCTGACACCTCACCGCTGCTCTATCTTTTTCTCATTGATTCGACTGAGCTATTGCCACAGCTATACGATCAGGTCATAGTCCCTGAGGCGGTTAAGGCTGAAATGGTAGCACCCGGCGCACCGACAGCATTCCAAACGTGGGCAGTGAAACCTCCAGACTGGCTCCTAGTGGAATCTGTAAATAGAGAGATATCAACTGAGCTACAGAATCTGCACGCAGGAGAGCAAGCGGCTATTTGTCTAGCCAAGTCTTTAGATGCCGATTTTCTTCTGATAGACGAGAGGATGGGACGTCAAGCTGCAACCTCAAAAGGACTTAACGTCATTGGTACTCTTGGAATCTTAGACGAAGCAGCTGAGAGAAACATGGTTGACATCCGGTTAGTGGTCTCGCGACTACGGCAAACCAACTTTCGAATATCCTCAAAGCTTATCCAAATGATCTTGAACCGCCATGATTTGAGACTGTGATTCAAGCTAGAAGCGGCAGAGTGAAGTGTCGGTTAGAGAGCTAGTATTCGACGGTGACTGGGGTGTGGTCGCTAGGTCTTTCTAGCCCTCTAGGTTCGGTGTCGATAGTGCAGCTAATGGCTTTTTCGTAGAGCTTCGGTGAGAGGTAGTGGTGGTCGATGCGCCAGCCAGTGTTTCGAGCAAAAGAGTTGGTGCGATAGTCCCACCAGCTAAAGTGACCGCCTTCGTCTGTGAATTTGCGGAAGGCGTCGGACAGGCCAATAGAGAGCACGTCACGAAGGGTCTCTCTTTCGACCGGAGAAGACATGATGTGCTTGTCTCTATTTTTGTCGGTGTAGATGTCTTTATTTTCGGGGGCGATGTTGAAGTCGCCGCAGACGTTGAGCTGAGGATGCGCTTTTAGCTGCTGGGCTAAATATTGCTTCAGTAGAGCGAGCCAGCTGAGCTTGTATTCGTATTTTTCGCTGCCGATAGAGGAGCCGTTGGGAATGTAGAGATTAACGATGCGGACATCGCCTAGAACGCCGCTAATAACTCTTTTTTGATCGTCTAGATCGCCGACGGTAGCTTCGTCAATGATGGCACCAAAGCCCTTTTGAATATCTTCTAAGGGCGATTTGCTGAGTAAAGCAACGCCGTTATAGGATTTTTGACCGTAGTAGTAGGCGTGGTAGCCAATATCTGTAAATGCCTGGGCTGGAAAGTCTTTGTCAATGACTTTGGTTTCTTGAAGGCAAAGAACGTCAACGGAGTGGGTTTGCAGCCACTGGGTGACGTGCTCTAGACGGGTACGAACGGAGTTGACATTCCAAGAGGTGACTTTCATAGAGGTGTCGTGTGAACCAAAGACAAGGCGTAGGACTTTTGCTTTTGTATTCTAAGCGGTGAGCCTAGCGGGAACGTTTTTGGCGGTAAAGTCTTTCTCAGTTTGTGGGTAAGGCTTTAGGGTTAAGCGTAGACCAGCTCTGGCGAATGAGCGGGATAGCGCTGGAGGTGATGAGTAGGGCGATCGCACCACTGACTACACCATCGGCCCAGTACCACTGATAGTTTGCAATCAGCACCGCACCAATCAGCACACCTAGACAGCTACTAGCATCTGCCACCATGTGCAAAAAAGCGCCGCGCATGTTCAAATTATCGTCAGCATGGCTGTGCAACAAATAGGCGTTGAGTCCGTTCATGCCCAAACCCACGGCAGCCGTAATTGCCACGGGCTGGCTCAAGATTTCGGTAGGCAGCGATCGCAGATGCTCGATAGCTTCCCAGCCAAGCCAGCCGCTGACTATTAGCAACAGGACACCATTGACTAGCGCGGCGATCGCATTCAATCTCTCAGGGTTTATATCCGCCCGTCTACCCGACTGCACATCCGGCTGGGACTGGCTAGCGGCCCACAGCGAAAGTGCGATCGCGCCGACATCACACGCCATATGACCAGCATCCGCCATCAGGGACAAACTATTGGTATGGAAGCTCACCCATAGCTCAGCTATGGAGAAGCTGGCGATAAATACGAGGGCGATTCTCAGCGATCGCACCTGCTGTGGAGTCGAGGGCACGCCGTGATGACACCCTGCCGAATGACAGCCTTCGGAATGATGATGATGATCAGACATAACTAGTCACATAGAGTCAGTACACGAAAGTCGACGCAATGCCAAGACACGTAGGCAAGCTAGAATGAAGCCTATCTTCAAAGGCGTTTGGCAATAGGCGGCAAATAGACAGTTTCTGCAACAGCCTATCCTATGACCGCAGCTGTAGATATCACTACAGTCATTTCATATAGCTCGCTCGCGTCTAGCCAGCTCGCGTCAGCTACATCCATAAAACAGAAAACTTCAGTCTAACGCCACTATTTCGCACCTCAAAGCATCATGCCCAAATCAAAGCAGCCCACCGGCCCTTTAGAAGGTGAAGCCCTAGTTAAGGAAACCTGTCGTCGAATTCGAGCCGCGAAAGGACTTTGGGACGCGCATCGCAATGCCGCCTGCCGTCATGAGCGCGAAAAGGCATTAGCGCTCTATCACCAGCTAACCAAAGCGCAAAAGGATAAAATTCCTCAGCAGCTAAGGATTTGGTTGCGCTACCGGAGCGAGAAGTACTTTGGCACCCATCAAACCGCGCCCGGTCAAAACAAACGCTCTGGCAAAGGAGTTAGCAAAGGAGCTAGCAAGAGATCTGGTAAAAGCGCTGACAAGAAGAGAAAGGGACAAAATCCCTTATAAAGTCCGAATCAAGAGTCTTGCCATCTCTAAAATTGACGTTTTGTTAGAGCCGTATGTATTCGCACCTGAAAAATCGTACGGCCTTCTGAGGTAACTCAATTGACTCTCTGATGAATCACTGAGATATTAAAGTAATTTCACAGACTTTAATATCCAGGCTTTATGATGCGTGTCAACCGTTCCACCTTTGCAAAGCTCTGCTTGCTGACAGCTCTTGCTGTTCCGGTCCAGCGGTCGGCCTTCGCAACTATCGCTCAGGGTGCTCCTGAGGTAGACACGGCTCAGTGGCTAATTGCTCAGGATTCTGAAGCTGTTGGCATAGAGTCAACGCCAACGGCAACTAGCCTGGAAGGACTGACAGCGACGACGAACGCAGACGGCCTTGTCGTTATTGAGAACGCTGCGGGCGAGGTGATTGCAGGGCCTCTGATCGAGACAGGCGGACCCGTCACAGCGCTGGCATTTAGCGACGATGGGGAAATTCTAGCTACTGGCACCCAAACAGGTCAGGTTCGCTTCTGGGACATTGACGGTGAGCCGCAAGGAGATATCTTTCAGCCAGTGATTGGCGACGATAATGCGATCACAGAGCTGAGATTTGAAGATAACGAGACGCTATTTGTAGGGGCTAGTCAGGGGCGACAGGGTCTGTGGGGACTCGACGGCCTACCGCCGGGTGATGTGGCCATCGACGAGACAGGAGCACCTGCAGATATCGTCGCCGATACCGCCGAAGGCGAGAGCGAGGGAACGCCGTGGTGGGTTTGGCTGATTCCACTGATCGGAATTTTGGGGCTAGCTTGGGCGTTTTTGGGTAAGCGGCGATCGCAACCTGACCCACTCGAAGCGCGTCGGCAAACTGCACCAACCGCAACTGTTCCTCCTCCTGTAGAGGATCTAGAAAACAGTAGAGAAGTTTCAAGCAGAGCCCAGACAGTGATCTCGACCGATCGAAGGGTAGATGAGCCTAGGGGAATAGATGAGTCTAGAGTGATAGACGAACCTGGACTTGACTCGCCTGCTGCTAGTGTCCCTGACGTGAAACCTTTACCAATCCAGGAGTCAACCGACTTAGAATCTTCACCCGATCTAGAAGGCACCAATTTAGACCTATCGACCGCCTCCACCGGCCTAGGCGATACGGCTTTGGATGATACCGCTTTAGACAGCGCTCCCATATTGGGCGACGAAACGCTAGATGACAGCGCAGCGACTGATCTCGAAGACGATCCATGGGATGACGAGCTAGAGCTAACATTAGACGACGCAGACAACGTAGATGACGCAGACAACGAAGGTGACAACGCAGCGGCATCAACGCCTGTAGACTTGGCTGCGTCCATACTTGCTAACAGCCTTGAGCAGGAACCTGCTAAGAGCCCTGCGGTCGAAACGCCCGCTGTCGAAACGCCCGATGAAACCCTAGAAACCTCCACTACTGACACAGTTTCTGTTGACGCTCAACCGCTCGAAGCCCCTGCTATTCCAGTTCCACTTGCAGCGTCCGATAGCGAAACGCCGATCGCCGCAGCGTCTGCTACAGCCACCCAATCACTTGCTACCTCGCGCGGAGGAATCGAGGCGATAGAGCCCACTCGCGATACAGTCATTGCTGAGATCGAAACTATTCCTGATATCGAACCGAACCGGGAGACCATCATCAGCGATAGTGCAGTGATTTTTGATAGCGGTGCAGCAGCCTTGGCAGACTTGCCGAGTACGAGTACGGCAGTAGCAGCGACACCTGAAGAATTGATCACTAATGGAGAAACCGCTCCCTTGACTATTGAAGAGCTTGCCAGTGTAGACAGCGGTCTGACAGAGTTGCCGGAAGGATACGGAGAAAGCCGGATTGTTTTACTGCCTCGCGACCCAGAATGGGCCTATGCCTATTGGGATGTATCTAACGAGCACAAAGAACAGCTTCGTCAGCAGGGCGGTCAAAGGCTGATGCTAAGACTGTACGATGTCACCGACTTGGATATGACCACGCAAGCGCCTCACAGTATGCAGCAGGTGGACTGTCACGAGATGGCGCGATCTTGGTATTTAGAGATGCCGGCGAGCGATCGCGACTACAGGGTAGAAATTGGCTATTTGACAGCGGACGATCGTTGGCTAGTACTGGCCAAATCGGCCCCCATTCGAGTACCGCCGATCTATCCATCGGGGTGGGTAAAAGATCAGTTTGTTGCCATCGATTGGCAAGAGCAATTAGCGGGTCGTAGCTTCGGCGATCTGGGCCAGCCCTACAGCTTGGATACCGCCGGATCTGACCGAGCGAGTGACGCCACAGATCTGCCCCAAATCTATGACAATCTGTTCGCATTGACCCAGAGTCAAGAGGCGCTGCGAGTTGCCGGTTCGCTGTACGGTTCGATGCAGCAGAGCTTGCCCGGCGCTCTGTCTCCCTCAGGCGGACCGACAGGACCTAACGTTTCAGGATTAAACACGTCGGGGCTGACGATGTCTGGCATTGGATCAGGGGGGTCGGTGCTGCCGGAGCGATCGCGCAAATTTTGGCTAGTCGCCGATGCAGAGCTGATTGTTCATGGCGCGACTGAGCCAGACGCCACGCTCACCGTCGGCGACAAAGTCATTCCTCTCAATCCTGACGGCACTTTCCGCTTCCATATTGCCTTTCCCGATGGCCAAATTGACTATCCGATTCGCGCGGTAGCGGCTGATGGTGAACAGACTCGCGCCGTCCATCTCCACTTCGAGCGAGAAACGCCAGAGCGTAATACTAATACCAAAGATGAAGCCGAAGACGAGTGGTTCTAGAGAATAGCTACTAAAAATTGGCCAAGATTGCTGCCCAGATGTTTGTTCGGTGTTGTTTATACGGTAAGTATTTATACTTCTCACGCATTCGAAAAAGCTATACAGTCTCTGTTAAAGAGGAGATATCTTATGACCTACCGGCCTTACAAAATTCATCGTCGCCATGCCCTACAGCTACTAGCGGGTGCGTCTGGAGCCGTCTTACTAAAGGCTTGTAACCCCCAGAGTGACAGCCAGAGTGACAGCGCTGGGGAGGGTACCACAGACACTGCTGCCGAAGATAGCGCAACGCCTAGCCTGTCGCTGACGATGGGCAGTATTCCTTGGGCGGGGCAGGTACCTATGTACATTGCTCAGGATCAAGGATACTACGAGGAAGAAGGCTTAGACTTTGATCTGCGTTTGTTTGGCTCGGGTAGCGAGTACATGGCGGCGTTCTTGAGCGATCAGCTAGATGCGGTTGCACCTGTCACATCTGAAGCTGTCTTAATGAAATCGCAGGGCAAAGATTTTAGGATTGTCATGGTGCAGGACAATTCTGTTGGCATCGATGGCATCTTGGCTAGAGACAGCATTGCTAGCATCGAAGACTTTAGAGGGCAAAGAGTTGCCGTAGAAACCAGCGCGGTTGGCTTCTTCTTCTTGCTGCAAGTACTCAAAGAAGCGGGATTGACTAAAGACGATATTACAGCGGTCAATACCGAGCCGTCAGCCGCCGCCGCCGCCTTTCAATCAGGGAATGTCGATATCGCAGTGACCTACGCGCCTTTCTTGCAAGAAGCAGCCGATGCCACTGAAGACGGTCGAATTATCTACGATTCTTCTCAGATGCCGACGGCGATCTCTGATCTGTACGTGTTCGATACGGCCTTTGCAGAAGAAAACCCCGAGGTGGTGCAGGCATTTGTCAACGCGACGCTGCGCGGTGTTGAGTATTTAGAAGCAAACTCAGAAGAAGGCATTGAGATTGGTGCGGCTGTCTTGGAGATGGAGCCAGCGGATCTAGAGAGCGATCTAGGCGGCCTAGAGCTGCCGGATCAAGCGGTCAATCTTGAGATGCTGGCTCAGCCGGATAGCGATCTGTATCTGGGTAAGCCGCTAGCAGAACTATCCGCCTTTTTGCTAGAAGAAGGCCAAATAGAGTCGGACCCAGGCGATCTATCTACGCTGATCGATCCGCAGTTTGTTGAGGCGGCAGATGTGTAATGGCGGCTAGCCAAATACCCCACTCCTCAGATAATCGCTCGCCAGAGGATCGTCCACCAGAAGATCGAAGAGAACCAGCCTTAGACCGCCGCTATCTACGGCCTTCAGTATTCTGGAGTATTCGTCAGGGCTTTCCAGGATGGCTGCAGGTGACGCTAGTAGCTGTATCACTGGCGATACCAATCTTGATCTGGGCAAGCCTGAGCTACGGCCAGTTCGTGGACGCTAGATTCTTACCGACGCCGAGCGCGGTCATCGTGCGTGGCTTTTCGATGCTGCTAGAGGGCGATTTGATAGTCGATATCTTTGCGAGCTCGGCGCGGGTGATCGCTGGCTTTTCGTTTGCAGCGCTAGTGGGCATTCCGGTGGGCCTGGCAATGGGCACGTTCTACAGCATGGATAGTCTGCTCGGTGGATTTGTGCGAACGGCCCGCTACTTGCCGATCGCTGCGTTTGTGCCGCTGATTATCATCTGGGCGGGAATTGATGAAGCCTCTAAGATAATTATTATTTTCTTGGGGATTGTGTTCTACAACGCCACGATGATTGCAGATGCGGTCAAGTTCATTCCCAATGAGACGCTAAACGTTGCCTACACGCTAGGGGCGACTCGCTGGGACGTGGTACGGCGAGTCATTTTGCCAGCGACGCTACCGAGCATTTTAGATACGCTAAGGGTGAATATTGCCGGGGCCTGGAATTTTTTGGTGCTTTCTGAGCTGATTGCCGCTGAAAATGGATTGGGGTTTACGATTGTGCGATCGCAACGCTACCTGCAAACCGACCGCGCTATGTTCTGCATCCTGGTCATTTGCATGATTGGACTCGCTACAGATTTTGCTTTCAAGCTACTGTTTCGGCTGTGGCTACCTTGGGCCGATTCCAAAATGAGCTAGCCTATGCAATTTCCAACGACAATACCCCCTAAAGAGCAACCATCAGAGTTACCCGTTCCTAAGCTCGAAATTCGCAATCTGACAAAGGTCTTTGGTCAGGGCAAGCAGCGAATAACCGCCGTAGATGATGTCAGTTTGTCACTCGCGCCCAATGAATTTAGCTGCATTGTGGGGCCTTCAGGCTGTGGCAAATCTACGCTGCTGAGTATTGCTGCTGGGCTGAGCAAGGCAACTAGCGGCAAGATTCTGGTCGATGGTGCGCCTGTCCCTGGGCCTGGGGCCGACCGAGGCATGGTGTTTCAGAACTACACCCTGTTTCCGTGGCTGTCGGTAGCCGAGAATGTGGCCTTTGGGCTGAGGCTAAAGGGGATGGCCAAAGCAGAGCTCAATCGCCGGGTGGCTCACTATCTAGACATCGTGGGATTAAGCGGTAGTGCCAAGGCCTATCCTAAAGCGCTGTCGGGTGGGATGAAACAGAGAGTTGCGATCGCCCGCGCCCTGGCCAACGATCCTGAAGTGCTGCTGATGGACGAACCCTTTGGCGCACTTGACTCCCAAACCAAGGAGCAGCTTCAATCATTCTTCCATGACCTGTGGGCCAAAAGTCACATCACGGTGCTGATGATTACCCACGATGTAGAAGAGGCCATCTTTCTCTCCCAGCGAGTGCATATTATGGATAAAACTGGCCAGCTGCACGAAACTATCACCATTGATCTGCCCACACATCGCGAGCTAGATATGAAGTTGACCCGCGAATTCTTGGACTACAAGCGCCACATCGTCCACGCACTGCGGTGAAGATCTGTTGGTCTCGACCCAGATAATCTACCAGACTAGAACTAGCCTTAGCTGTAAACCGGCAACCTCTCCTTTAAAGAACACAACCATGCTCTTACAAAACGGAGATAATTTGTTTCTAGCTAAGCGCAGAATGCGAGAATGAGTGAGACCCAGACTCCGGTAGCGCACTCATGCTGACTTCTACCAAAGAACTTCTAGAAACAGCCCAGAAGCATTCCTATGCGGTGGGTGCTTTTAATCTATACAATCTCGAAGGTGTCAAAGCCGTCGTTAAGGCGGCTGAAGCCGATAAGAGCCCTGCCATCATCCAGGTTCTGCCGCACATACTAGAATATGGCGGATCTCCCCTAATTGCCCTCCTCCTAGAAGCAGCAGACTCGGCAACTGTGCCAATGTCGGTGCATCTAGATCACTGTGAAGATCGCGACATCATTAAGATGGCACTAGCAGCCGGAGTTCAATCAGTTTTAGCAGACGGCTCCAAATTTTCCTATCAAGAGAATCTCGCTTTTACTCGCGAGATGACCGTTCTAGCCCACGCTCAGGGAGCGACTGTAGAAGCAGAAATTGGTAGAATTAGCGGCACCGAAGATGGCATGACGGTTGCTGAAAAAGAAGCCAAAATGACCGACCCCTACCAGGCCAAAGAATTTGTAGAAGAATCAGGAGTAGACTTTCTCGCAGTCACCATCGGCAACGTTCATGGCAAATATCACAGCGAACCCCGGCTAGATTTTGGGCGATTAGCTAAGGTTCGACAACAGCTTCAAATTCCCCTGGTGCTACACGGCGCTTCTGGACTACCTGCTCTGATGATTCAACAGTCAATTGAACTAGGCGTCAGCAAATTCAACGTCAACACTGAAGTCCGACAAAAATATCTTCAGTTTTGGCGAGAGTATGGAAGAACAAATGATCAAACCGATCTGCTCGATTGTCAGAAAGTAGCAACAGGTGCAATGCAGGCAGTGATTGCCCAGAAGATTAGGCTGTTCGGCAGCGCTGGCAAAGCTCAGCATGTGGCTGAAGAGAATCATGATTCTATCTGAATCAACAAGGCACTCTCACAGGCTACTTTCTATATGCGGCGGAGATACCACTAATCACAAAAACGTCTGCAGCCCATGTTGGTGTAGGCAATCGACGAACTCATCATAGTTGGACATGAGCTCCTCTAGCGGGCGACTGTTTACTTTTTTATATTGGGTGGTCACAGCTTTAGGCGGTAGCGACAGATACTCAAAGATTCTGTCCGCCGTTTGTTGATGCGACTGCGTGCTTTCTAGGTCTTTTTCGTAAATGACTTCGTGAAATTCAACGTTAACCAAAGCCTCCTTTTCCTGCTCTTCGTATGCGGTCCTCCTATTGACCCTTTTAGTAAGCTGTTCGCATTTGAACAAAATCTTAAAGTCTTCTACTGCTGTGTCTAACTTGTGATAGTTACCGCGATGTTTGGCTACGATGTTTGAGAGAGCATGTTTTACTTTGTTTTCTCTTCGTAAATATATAATCTTCCAGCCATCTGCATATAGCGTCTGTAAAAAAGAGTTCGGATCAACAGGATTTGCTCGATCCTTCGTCAGATGAGGTAGTTTTACATGGAAAATAAAGTTACCTTGAGTTCTCTTTGAAAGTCCTGATATGAACGATATTGGAAATTTAACTTCGCCGTATCTGGTACTGAGCAGTTCTCCATTCTGGCGAAAATAGCCAGACGAACACAATAGACTTTCTAAGAAAGTGCTGCCTGTGCGGCCCTGGGCAAATATTACAACGCGAACGGTATCTGGCGGCCCTGAGGATCTTGTGTAGTTTGAGAGATAAGCATTCGCCTCCCTAAAACGACAAGTTAGCTGCTGCTTTATAGGGCCAAGAGATGCGATTACAGATTGACTGACTCTCATAAGCTATCGTAGTAATCTACTGACAAAGATATAGCAAAGTAAGGATGCATTCTTACTTTGCGAGAAGAGTTGCCTGTCGCTTTGTAAAGGTTTTAGCCGATGAGAATGTACCAAGCAACTCTTCGAAAACTATAGTATAGTTGCGGACTGTCAGGTTGACTGTGAATCGCTGAATTTTCAGTACGTTGTACTCATGAACTACCTCATCTTTTGGATTCTTGGATTCGGCACTCTCTGGGCAGGGCTGAAGCTGTTTGACGATGAAGTACTCCTAATCGTGACGATCTTTGTTGGCGCGGGTTTGGTGCTGGCAGGGCTACTCTCTTCTCCTGTGCAGCTACAAGTTGGCATTGAGGTGGTTTTGATAGCTAGCTTGTTCCATCTATGTATGGAATGTATCGAGCGGGGCGGGCGGACTTAGCTATCTTGGACTTTGTTGAATTTAGCTGGCCAAGTAGTATCGTATTGTCATTCAATTGAGATAGTTTCCGATACATGCTAGCTAACGGAGCAAAGTAGCAGATGCTATACAATAGCTGGCTTCATAAAAAAGAGTACAAAAACCCTCGGAGAAACGCAGTCTCTTTAAACGTGCTGCTATTTCTCCGAGTTCGTAGCGATCACACTAGGCTTGCACACCTAAAGCGACTCGTCTAGCTATGCAATTGCCGGTTGATCCATCTGAGCCAACCGATCAACCAATAGCTGCTCTAGCTCCTCAAGCGCCTTAGTAAAGCCCTTGATGCCCTCATCGAGCTTGTCGTTTGCCATGCGATCAGCCACGTGCATCTGATCAAAAGTTGACTTGTCAATAGACAGCTTTTCGATATCCATGTCCTTGGCATTATCAGGGCAGAGCTTGCGAGGAAGTTCGCCCTCTGTCTCAGAAAGTGGCTTTAACAACTTAGGAGAGATTGTCAGCAGATCGCAACCTGCTAGCTCTTTGATCTCGTCTATGTTGCGAAAGCTAGCACCCATGATTTCGGTCTCATAGCCAAACTTCTTGTAGTAGTTGTAGATTTCGGTGACTGACTGTACGCCTGGATCTTCAGAAGGGGGATAGCTATCACGGCCCGTGTCTTGCTTGTACCAGTCGAGGATACGACCGACGAAAGGAGAGATCAAGGTAACCTTGGCTTCGGCACAGGCAACCGCCTGATGCAGACCAAACAGCAAGGTTAGGTTGCAGTGAATGCCTTCTTTTTCTAGGATCTCAGCGGCTTTGATGCCTTCCCAGGTAGAGGCAATCTTGATCAAGATGCGATCACGACTAATACCCGCTTCCTCATACTCAGCGATCAAATCACGCGCTGTTTGCAGTGTGCCCTCCATATCATAAGAGAGCCTAGCATCTACCTCAGTAGAGACTCGGCCAGGAATAATCTCTAGAATGCGCTTACCAAAAGCTACTGCCAGATGCTTAAACGCTTCTCTAGAAACATCTTCATCGACTGCGTCCTTGCCCATTTTCTCTCTGGCTTGGCGCAAGGTTGCATCCACAATGCTTTGATACTGAGGCAGCTTGGCAGCAGTCGTAATCAGTGAAGGGTTGGTTGTGGCATCTTGTGGCGTGAATTGTTCAATGGCACCGATATCTCCAGTATCAGCGACTACAGTGGTTACTTCTTTTAGCTGAGCTAATAAGCTCATAATATTAAGCCTCCTTTAGTTGGCAATAATCTGCCCCAATTGTAGACAGCCCCTTCGGGAATAAACGTCTGCAATTAGACATCAAATCTAGAGAATATCTGTAAAACTTACGGCGCTCAGCGAATGCTAATACGAGCTTAATTCTTTGGATGTGTACAGAGATTAAAGCTTTGGCAGGCGCTTTTCTCAGTAGCGTGGAGAGAACAAAGCGCTAGATAGTGCATAGCAACTTCAAGCATTATCCCTTGATGCTCGCCTCAGAAGTCTTCTTTTCTAACGCGCCTTCGCTGGGTTCATCTATTGCCCTCTCGTCGCTCTCTTGGTGACGACTATTGGCGTGCTGGTGACTGGCGTGCTGGCTATCGGCGTGCTGACTGTCGGCCAAATGCACCTGGCCTTGCGATCGCTCATCCACTAGCTCATAAACCGGTAGATCAAACCAGAATGTCGTGCCGACACCGACTTCGCCCACCAGGTTAATCTGGCTATTGTGCTTGTCCATAATATTCTTCACGATGGATAAGCCTAGACCAGTACCTTCTAGGGTATGTACTCGGTTTTCTACCCGGAAAAATCGCTCAAAGATAGCCGCTTGGTCTTCATCATCAATGCCAATACCGGTATCGCCAATCTCAATCCGCACGTTTTGCAAAAGATTCGGCTGAGGGCTGGGCGCAAGATAGGCCCGAATCACGACTTTGCCACCAGCAGGTGTAAACTTCAGCGCATTGCCCACCAGATTGCCAAACACCTGAAGCAGTAAGTCATAGTTGCCTAAGACAGCGGGCAGCGTTGGTTCAATATCACTCTCTAGTTCGATCTGCTTGTCTCTAGCATTGAGCTGATAGGTTCGCAGTACCTGATCGATGGGCTGATGAACCTCGACGGCTGAAAATTCGTAACGGCGATTCGATTCTAAGCGGGACAGATCGAGCACGTCGTTGACCAGACGAGTCAGCCGATCGGTTTCGTTGTTAGCTGTTGCCAAAAACTCCTGGCGCTCTTGTTCGCTCAAATCTTCACCGTATTCGTGCAGCGTCTCGATGAATGACTTGATGTTGAACAGCGGCGTCCGTAGTTCGTGCGAGACGTTGCTAATAAACTGGCTTTTGGCCTCGTTGAGCGCCACTTCACGGGTGATGTCTTGCAGGGTGATGGCCATCCCCTTGACGTTGGCACGAGACTGGTCTAGTACGGTGTTTAGCAGCACGCGAATCGTGCGGTTGCCGTCTAGCAAGATGCGGAACTCACTGCTCTTATGCGCTTCGCTAATTAGCGCCTGGGCTAGGGCGGGGGCTAGCTGAGCACGAACTTCTGGCTGCAGCCCATCTAGAATGCTGCCGCTAAGAGGACCAGCCGCTTCCCATCCCAACATCCGCCGCGCCGCCACGTTCGCCAAGACCAGGTTGGTTTTAGGATCTAGTAAAATCGCCCCGTCCACAATCGTAGAAACTAGGCTTTCTAGCTTGGCTTTTTCGGCGGTGAGCTCTTCGATGTTTTGCTCTTCGTAGCGCTCTAGCCGCTCGGCCATATCGTTAAAGCTGTAGATCAGCTCGCCTAGTTCGCCGCCCAAGGGCAAATCAATCCGCTGTTTGAAATTGCCAGCGGCGATATTTTTCACCCCTGTCGATAGCTCTTTAATCGGCTGCGTGATAGTTAGGGCATTGATGACGGCACCTAGAATCACCATCACCCAAATTGAAATAAAGACAGCAACGGTCACGTCGCGAGTCAGATGAGAAGAGGCGACCACGGTTGGATTAGGCGTAATCCCCATCGCCAACATGCCTTTATAGTCGCCTTCAACGACTAGAGGAACGAAAACATCGGTAACGATGCCAGCCGGGGTCATGTGCTGACGCACTAGCGGAGAGTCGCTGCTAGCGTAGTTGGCTGGCAGTTTCATCCGCCTTCTGAGCGTGAGAGAATTTTGAACGGCGGGTTCGGAGTAGGGAATGCCGAAGAAAATTTCGCCTGCCTGATCGGCATAGAGCATGTAGCGGACGCTAGAGGTGCTTTCGTAGAAGCTGTAGGAAAAGCGGGCCAGTTCGGCGCGATCGCTCGTTTCGATCAGCGGCGCGGCGTTAGCAGCTAGCAGCAGACCCAGGTCGCGACCGAAGCGAGTGTCGTTGAGCTGAGTGTCTTGCTGAATCGTGTTGACAGCCCAGAAGGTGAGCCCACTCATAATCAAAGAGACCAGGAGCGTCGCTCCGGTCATTAGGCGCGTTTGCAGCGTAAAGTCGCTCCACCAGTTGGCAAGTAGTGCTTTGATTTTGGTAAGCAGTTGCATGACGACTTCTTTGGCTGGGGCTCTGGGCTAGATCTTTTAGGCTAGGGCTCTGGGCTGAGTCTTTGGCGATAAAAATGAACGTCTGTGAAGGTCGGTGTCTTTTTGTTAATACTATTTTAGTCGCTGGCGTTATTCTGCGCTTGCGGACTCGGTATTAGTCTTTATTACCGCCTTCATTAACGCTCTTTGGTTCGCTCTCCTTTAGCGCAGTAAAGCCTTTAATTCGATGGCCAATGTCGCGTCGATAGTAGCTGTCAGGAAAGTCGATTTTGTCGATCGCCCGGTAGGCTTTATCGAGAGCCGCTTGGAAGTTTGGCGCGATCGCACTCACACCCAAAACCCGACCGCCCGTACTCTTAAGCTGGCCTTCGCTGACCCGAGTCCCCGCATGAAACACTACCGTATCGTCTGACTCGGCGTCGTTGAGAGCAATAGAAAGCCCTTTTTTGTACGCGCCTGGATAGCCCTTTGCCGCCATCACCACACAGGCCGAGGCCGCTGCCTGCCATTTGAACGGAGGCAGATCTGCTAAGCGCTGTTCGCAGCAGGCCAACACAATTTCGTCTAGCGACGTTTCTAGCAAGGGGAGCACCACCTGCGTTTCTGGATCGCCAAAGCGACAGTTGAACTCAATCACCTTCGGATCGCCAGCAGGTGTGATGATCAACCCCGCATATAGGACGCCGCGATAGTCGATGCCTCTAGCTTTCAGCGCGTCTAGGGTGGGATCTAGAACCTCTTTTTGCACGCGGTCTAGTAGCGCTGCTGGCATTAGGGGCGTGGGTGAATAAGCGCCCATGCCGCCTGTATTAGGGCCGGTATCGCCTTCGCCAATCTGCTTGTGATCTTGAGCCGGTAGCAGCGGACGAATCGTTTGGCCATCGGTCACTGCCAAGACAGAGACTTCTTGACCTTCTAGAAATTCTTCAATCACGACGCGCTCTCCGGCAGCGCCAAACCGTCCGCTAAAGGCGGCTTCGACAGCAGCGATCGCATCCTCAGCGGTCATCGCAACCGTTACGCCTTTACCGGCGGCGAGCCCATCGGCTTTGACCACAATTGGTGCGCTCTGGTTCTGCTCACTCTGGTTTTGCGCGTCCTGGTTTTGGGCGTCCTGGGTTTGCGTGCCTTGCTGCCGAACGTAGGCGATCGCATCAGCCGCCTCAGTAAACGTCGCCGCCGCCGCCGTTGGCACATTAGCCTCAGCCATCAGATCCTTTGCCCAGGCTTTACTCGCCTCAATCTGAGCGCCATCGCGATTCGGCCCAAAGACCTTGATGCCCTGATCGCTGAGCCGATCGGCTAGCCCTTCAGCTAACGGCTGCTCGGGGCCTACCACCACAAAGGCCATATTGTTGACCAGCGCACACCGGGCTATCCCTTCTGCTTCAGTCACTGCCATCGCTACGTTGCGACAGCCAGGAAGTAGCGCCGTACCACCATTGCCAGGAATGCAGACAACCTCGGTTATATTAGGCGATTTCAGCAGCTTCCAAGCCAGTGCATGTTCACGACCACCGCTGCCAACCACAATTGCTTTCATAGAACCCAGACAACCCTGCTAGATCGACGCTCAAGATAGACTACATCTTCTTGCCTAGATCAACAAAGCCTCCTCAAGCGGTTCAGCTCAAGGAGGCCGGTAAACTTTCGATTGAGAGTTGAGCCAGCAGCTATCAACAGCAAGTCTTTTAGTCAACTAGTTTTTGTCACGCACGTCTCGGTTGTACTGAACTAATTCGTGAATACTAGAGGCGCTAGATCGCTGTTGACCAGAGGCGGCCTGGGCAACAGTAGGCACGGCAGAGGCGGCAATCACTGCTATCAGTGCAAGGCCAGTAGACAGAGTAAGGCGTTTCATGGCAGGTTCCTATTTAAGCAAAAAATGTGTTCTTTGATACTTAAACAGGATAGCGACTATGCATCAGTGCCATGCTGAGCCCATAGAAGGAAAGTGTTGAGAATGCACTGAGAAGGCGCTGTGAGTTCTCTCATAATGCAACCTCATAATGCGAACACTTACTCTACTGTCACTGACTTCGCTAGGTTACGGGGCTGATCGACATCCAATCCGCGCCGCGCTGCGATGTGATACGACAGTAGCTGCACAGGAACGACTGTGAGAATTGGTGAGAGTAGCTCGTCCACGTCAGGGACAGGCAACAGCGCGTCGAAGGTCTCTTCGGCCTCGGGCTCGTTCATTGGCACGACGCCGATCAATTTGGCGTCGCGGGCTTTGGCTTCTTGCGCGTTAGAGAGTACTTTTTCGTAGACGGTTCCTTTGGTGGCGATCGCGACAACTGGCACCTTCTCATCTAGCAGCGCGATCGGCCCATGCTTCATTTCCCCAGCCGGATAGCCCTCCGCATGAATGTAGCTAATTTCCTTGAGCTTTAGCGCGCCTTCTAGAGCAATTGGATAGTTAATGCCTCGACCAACAAAGATAAAATCTTGCGTATTAGAAAAGTCATGCGAGAGCTCTTCGACATAGCGCTCTTGACTTTCTAGCACCTGCTCTAGCTGAGCTGGAAGCTGGCGCATGCCTTCGATGATTTCGGCCATTCGCTCTGAGGAAATTGACCGTCTACGATAGGCCAGCTCCAAAGTCAGAAAGTAGAAAGACATCAGCTGCGCTACAAAGGTTTTTGTTGCCGCTACGCCAATCTCAATCCCGGCCATCGTGCCCAGCACGTGCGGAATCAGCCGACTCAAAGAGCTGTCCACCCGGTTAGTGATGCCCAGCATGCGCGGCGCGTAATGGTCGTCTTCTCGGCTAGCACTCATCTGGGTTCGGCGCGCCTGCTCCATTTCTAGAGCAGCTAGGGTGTCTGCTGTCTCACCCGACTGGGTCACGCCAATCGTCAGCGTATTTGCCATCATCGGCGCGGGTGCATAGCGAAACTCTGAGGCGTACTGCACAAACGTTGGAATACCTGCCACCTGCTCTAGCAGATATTTGCCCACTAAGGCCGCATGCCAGCTAGTGCCACAGGCCAGCACCTGAATATGCTGCAAGTCGTCTAGCAGCGCGTCTGGTAGAGCGAGCTTGATCGGAGAGCGATCGCTCTGCGTGTCCCAGTTTGTATCTAGGTAAGTTTCTAAGCAGGTACGCACCACGCCAGGCTGTTCATAGATCTCTTTAAGCATGAAGTGCTTGAACCCCTGCTTTTCGACCATGATCGGGTTCCAGTTCAGCGTCCGAGGATACTTCTTTAGTCGATGGCCACTGAATTCGTATACCTCTACGCCCATCGGCGTCAGCCGAGCGAGCTCGCCATTTTCTAGCGTCAGCACGGCCTGGGTATAGGGCATGATTGCCGGCGTATCAGAGGCACAGAAAAATTCGCCCTGGCCAAAGCCAATCACCAGCGGTGCCTGCTGCCGCACCACAATCAGCTCATCAGGAAAATCAGCCGACACCATAGCCAAGGCAAACGCGCCCTTTAGCCGATTCACCGCCTGACGAGAGGCTTCTAAAAACGGCGACTGGCCTGCAAGGATGCCTTCGGTCGGATGCTTTAGATACTCGGTGATTAAATGAGGAATCACCTCGGTATCAGTATCAGAGCGAAACTGATAGCCCTTTTCCTTCAGCTCTTCTCGCAGCTCTCTGTAGTTTTCAATGATGCCGTTTTGCACCACCGCTAGGCGCTCAGCTTCGTCGGTATGAGGATGGGCGTTGTGCTCTTCAGGCTTGCCATGGGTAGCCCAGCGAGTGTGGCCAATGCCGAGTCTGGCCGGATCTTCTAAGCCTTCTAGCTTGGTTTGCAGATTGACTAGCTTGCCTTTTGCCCTGGTGCGCTGTAGCTGACCTTCAGAAATAGTGGCCACACCTGCCGAGTCATAGCCTCTGTACTCCAGCGTTTTTAGACCTTCAATTAAAATATTGCTGGCGGTGCGCGTACCAATGTATCCAACGATTCCGCACATACAAAAGACTCCTACAGACAATGGTGTTGACTGACCCGCAGAGGTTACCCCAAGCAAGATATTTTGATACTTTAACCGATCACTTCAAAGCCACTGTGTACCATTCCTGATATCTGGCTTAGTAGTCAAAGCATTAGATGTTCGGATCGCTCAGTGCAGAATTTGTTATGAAGGTCTCGTCGGTCAGACTTTCTAAAAAGGCGATGAGATCTTGTCTTTCTGATTCTGTGATTGAGAAACCTGCGATGAAAGAACTTTTGAGCGGGTTCTCACTACCAACGCCTGCATGTGGGCCGTCGGTGATGGTCCGCCCACCTGCCGCGTAGTGGTCAATCACTTCTGAGAGCGTAGCAATACTGCCGTCGTGCATGTATGGCGCGGTTAGCTCAATATTCCGTAGGGTCGGTGCTCGAAATCGGCCCATATCGTTAGGATCGAGTGTGACTTCGGCGACGCCAGTGTTGCCCGGTGGATATGCGCCGTTGCCGTCTATGTTATAGAGCCCTGTGTTATGAAAGGCGATTTCAGTAAATCCAGATCGTTCGTGACGGGCAGAGTCGCTAAAGTTTAGGCCGCCATGACAGTGAAAGCATTCCATACGCTCGCTGGTGAAGAGGGCTTCGCCGCGTTTGGCTGAGTCTGAGATGGCCGATCTATCGCCCCCATAGCGATACCGATCGTACGGTGAGTCAAAAGAGACCATAGTGCGCTCAAAAGCTGCGATCGCCTGTGTCACATTCCGCACGCTTACCGGATCGTCTTCCTCAAAAGCGGCCTGAAACTTGGCCAAATAGTCAGGATCGTTTCGCAAGCCGTCTAACAACTCGACTTCTTTGCCAGCCATGCCTAGCTCAATCGGATCTTCGCCAAACAGGGGAATCAGCATCTGCTGCTCTAGATGCTGCATCAGCGGATTAGCCCAGGTCTGCACCGAGTTGTACGCCACATTCGTCAGGCTCATCGAGTTCAGATGGTGCATTTGCCCGGTCGCACCTGGGGAGGTCTTTTTGCCATCGGTAAACGCCAACGACTGCACATGGCAGGTCGCGCAGGAAAAATCCCCCGTCGCCGACAGACGCGGCTCGTAAAATAGGTGCCGACCTAGCTCTACTTTGGCCGCGCTCATCGGATTGTCGTCAGGCACTACTGGCTGGGGCATCCAACTAGGCAAATCCCACTGAAAGTCACCGCTGTCAGCCGCTAGCTCTGCGCCCATTGCCCGATCTAGACCAAGTGACAGGCTAAAAACCAGCAGGCCGACAAACAGCCAGCTCAGCCAGCGACGCGATCGCCTTTCTAGCAGTTTTCTAGCCAGTCGTTTTCTAGTCGGTAAAAGTTTCTGCAATACTTTGATCGGTTCTACGAGTATCGGTTCGGTGAGTAATAGCTTCCCCATTCAACCTAACAAACTTGACTATTGAACGCTAAAAACAGTTTGCTCAGTGACAGTTGGCTCAGCAACAGTTGGCTCAGAGGTAGCGCGATCGCCAAAAGGCAGTCCTAAATTCTGCATAATACCGCTACAGTCGCCATCTTCTGGGCTCGACATACAGCCAACCGCCGTGCCTTCTTGATTCTCTGATAGATTTGTCTCGGCTAATAAGGCCGCTAGATCGGTGACCACAACATTCTGAAGCGGATCAAAATCAGTCAGCACAATTTCTGCGCGATTAGGAACGCTACAGCTCACAGGGGGCTGAGCAGAATCCATCTGACAGCCAACGCTGCCTAAATGAATGGCGAAAGCCTGCGAAAGATCTGATCCGCTGGCTGAATCAGCCTCTGTTGAGCCGGTGTCCACAGAACTATTGTCTGCAGAACCAGCCGTGTGCTTGCTCGCTGCCGCATCTGACACATTCTCAAAATCTATCCGAGCAAATTTGTAGCCAAAGTTCCAGTTCCACCACATCGAAGTCAAATTCAGCGGCGAAGGCGCTAGGGTCGAATCAATATGATTTAGCGCAAAGGGAACGCCCAGCGTAAACTTCAGTCCGGTGTAGTCACCCGGCGGCACTGCGCCCACTACCTGAGCCCGCGTCTGAGAAGTGCCATTGACACAGCCGCCCGTTTTATCTTCAAAGTCGATTAGCGCTACATTCTGATGCTGCCACAGACCGTCTTGCTCTAGCACCAGCGGCACGGCATTACCCTCAGCGTCCATCAGCGCTACTTCCGATACATAAAATCGAAAGTCTAAAGGCGTCACCAAACTATCGGCTGAGCCCAGGCGATACGTGTCGCCGCAGGCAAAAGGCTCACCGCCCACGCTACTCTCGAACTGGATTGTCACCATCTGACTATCAGTTGGACTTTCGACCGCTTTAGCCGCTAGTTGACTAGAAAGAAAAGCGACAGGGAGAACAAAACTGGATGCTATAGCAGACCTAAGAAACAGCTTGAAAGATGTTTGTCTAGCTAGACCGTTGAAACTCATGAGTAAGCGCAAGCTATGGGGCAACTTTTTAATCTACATGCGAGAAGCAAGTGGGTGCAAACGACAATAGGTCAAGTTAAATCTTAAGCTAGATTTCCATAATCACTTCCCTATTCGACCTAGCTTTGAGTGCTATTAAACTCTCTTTTACAAGTCTCCAAAAAATCAGAAAAAACAAAGTTACGTAGCAAATAGAGCGCCTCAACCACGTAGAATGACTGAGATAACAGTGTGCGGCAGTGAATATGGCTCGATTGTTTGGACTGCTTGGCTGGGGAATGCTGGGATGGATGGGTTTGTTTTCGGTGGTGATGACATCGGCTGCGATCGCCCAAGAAGATTCTCTATCATCTGATCTGGCTCAATCCAACCGACCGCCGTCTAACCTAGTGCCAAACCCGAGACAAATTGTTGGTATACAGCTAACGACTACCGACGACGAATTGACCCTGCAGCTCACGGCCAACAGTCCCCTCTCGGCGTCTGAAACTTCGTCTATTGACAACGCCTTAATTATCGAGATACCAAACGTCAGGCTAGCGACAGAAGAGGAATTTTTTGAACAGTTTAATCCCACAGCGGATATAGCCCTTGTGCAGGTCACTCAGATCTCTGACAATCGAGTCAGAATCACGGTAACAGGGAGCGATGCCCTGCCAGAAGCAGCGGTTAGAACAAGAACCGCAGGGCTCACGTTGGGGATAACGCCTGGAATTGCGGGAAACGCCTCAGAGAGCGACAGTGAGGCGCTAAGAATAGTAGTTTTAGAGGATATTGACGAAGGCTACAATCCGACTGATTCTAGTACGGCTATAGGTATTGATACGCCGCTTCGAGATACGCCTTTCTCGGTTCAAGTCATTCCTCAGGCAGTAATCGAAGACCGGAATGTTGTGGAACTAGGAGAGGCGCTAGAAACGGCTGGCAGTGTCGTCAGCGCGGGCGGTAGAGGCGTCAGCCGAGACGGTCCCAACTTTTTGATTCGAGGGTTTCCAGTCGTTGATAGCATCTTCCGCGATGGCATTGCTACTAGCTCACTAGCATCGATTGGCACTGAAGACATTGAGCGGGTCGAAGTGCTACGGGGGCCAGCCTCTATTCTATTTGGTCAAGGAGAGCCGGGTGGCATTATCAATTTGGTGAGCAAGCGGCCCCTAGACGAGCCGTTTTACTCGGTTTCGGCCAGTGTTGGTAACTTTGATACCTATCGCGGTGCGATCGATGTTTCTGGGCCTTTGAATGAACAGAAAACTGTCAAGTATCGGCTGAATCTGTCGTATGAAAATCTGGGCAGCTTTCGAGATTTCGTAGATAGTGAGAGTTTGCTAATTTCTCCTATTGTTACTTGGGATATTAGCGATCGCACCTCCTTAGAATTTTACGGGCGATATGCCTACGACCAGGAGACCATAGACAATGGCATACCCGCCTCCGGGGATGGCGTTGTGGATATTCCTCGCAGCCGATTTTTAGGAGAAAATTTTGCCGAATTCACCCAAAATCAGTTTAGTCTTGGCTATCGGCTAGATCACGAATTTAGCGAAGACTGGTCGCTGCGACACGCCACTCAGTATTTCAGTTTCGACCCAGAAAGGTTTGGACCGCTCTCTGTAGCCTTCAACGAGGAAACTGGAGACTTAGCTCGCTTTGAATACTTTGCCGACGACCAGGAAAGGCAGTTTTTTACGAATGTCGAAGCGATCGGTCGCTTTAGCACGGGTTCTGTTGAACATCAGCTTTTAGTAGGGACTGAGTATCGTCGTGATTCAGAATCACCGTCTTTCCAGTTTGGACCGCCTTACACGTCCATCAACGTATTTGATCCGGTATACACAGAAGAACCCTACGACATTAATCCTGATTTCTTCCGCGATGGCATCACCAATAACATTGCCTTCTACCTTCAAGACCAGTTAGAGATCATCCCTCAGCTCAAGCTCATAGGCGGCTTACGCTACGACCTAGTTAGCCGCAGGATATCAGAGGAAGACTTGGACGAGCCTAGACAAGACGATTTCGACTTTTCCGACGAGGCGCTTACGCCTAGATTCGGAGTAATATACCAGCCGATAGATCCGCTCTCACTCTACGCCTCATACACCGCTTCATTTAATCCTTCTACTGGCGTCAGCCGCAACGATGACGACTCAATTTTCGAGCCTGAGACCGGACGACAGTTTGAAGTTGGCGTCAAAGCCGATTTACTAGACTCTTTGAGTCTAAATTTTGCTGCTTTTGATATTCGTAAAAAGAATGTTCAGGTGCCCGATCCTGATGATTTTCCTTTTTCGAGGCAAACAGGCGAGCTAGCCAGCCGAGGTATCGAACTCAATCTAGATGGAGAGATTCTGCCGGGATGGAATATGACAGCGGCCTATACCTACCTCAATGCTTTTGTCAGCGACGATACGAGAGCAGACCTGGTTGGTAATGATTTTGCCAATGCGCCTGAAAATCAGTTCAGCCTCTGGACGACTTACGAAGTTCAACAGGGAAATCTTGAAGGATTAGGAGCTGGGCTAGGATTGTTCTATGTGGGCGATCGCCAGGGAGATCTGAACAATACTTTCACCATGCCAAGCTACCTACGCACAGATGGCGCTTTATTCTATAAGCGGAACAACTGGCGATCGCAGCTCAACTTTGAAAATCTGTTCAACATCAACTACATCGATTCTTCTACCTTTGGCTTTAGAAGCAGAGTCAATCCAGGCGCGCCCTTTGGTATCACAGCAACCTTCTCAATTGAGTTCTAGAAAACAGAAAAAATAAAAGTTAGCGATAATCATTAAAACTCCATGCGATATTGAACCCCAAAGCTCGCTGGTGCCCCATAGGTTGCTGTCACGAGAGACCCACCGAAGAACGAAGCTTGAGTTGTAAATGGTCTAAAGTCGAACAAATTATCAGCAAACAAATAGAAGCCATTTCGTTCATTGAATTCATAGCCAGCTCTAGCGTTCACTAACACAAAAGGGCTCTGTCTTAGCGTGTTGCTATCGTCGAAGAAGGTGGTGCCAAATCCCTGTAGCTCTAGCCTGCCGAACAGACCATCGCCAGAACGATACTGCGCGGCCAAGTTGAGCGTATAGTCCGGTGAATAGGTGAGACGATTCCCGGTAAAGTCGCCTAGATTAGGATCAACATAGTCGGTGTAGGTCGCATCGATTAGGCCCAAGCCAGCCGTTAGGTCAAGACCGTCAACTGGTCTAGCTCGCAGCTCAAATTCGAGGCCATTAATAGTGACGTCGGCATTATCGACAAAGCCAAAAAATCCGGTAGCTGGATCGGTTGAAGGCACCTGAAAGTCTCTAATCGGGTTGTGAAAGATAGAAAGATTTGCTGTCAGCCGATCTTGGAAGAAGGAAGTGCGAATTCCCGCTTCATAGTTCCAAGACCGTTCTTCATTGAAAAAGAGCTGCTCTGGCACTGTGGCCCTAAAGTTTACGCCCTGCGCCCTATAGCCCCGAGACGCCGAACCGTAAAGCATGATATCCGGCGTGGCATCGTACTCTAAGGCAAAGCGCGGCAATAACTCGCTGCCGTTGTTACTTTCATTGGTGAAGAGGCTGTCATCAGGTGCCCCTAGCAGGGCGGAATCTTCCAGCGTGTATTGAAAATCTCGTAGCGTAGTCCGGCTGTCAGCGTCACTGGATCAATCGGTCGATAGCTCGCTTGACCAAACACAGCGTAGGTTTCTTCATCTAGAATCGAGCTGGCTCCACTCAGGCTAGGTCCACCAGCATCTACTCCGAGGCGAAGCCCATCTTGATTAACATTAAAGTCACGGTCTTCAAAGTAAGCCCCGACCAGCCACAAGAAGGGCCCATCCTCGGCAGCAGACTGCAAACGCAGCTCCTGACTTATCGTTGAAGAATCGATGTCGACTACCTGAGCAAACTGATCGAGGATAGTGCCATCAGAATCATTTTCGAAGGCTTGCCCAGAAAATCGCCGTGCGGTAATCGAAGTAAACCGTAAGCTAGGATTCTCATAGTTCACGCTCAGCGACTGGGCATTAGTGTCTAAGTTGTTGAACCCTACGGTATTAGCGTCTGTTTCTGAAGGATCTTGGCCCAAATCAGGACGACTGATCGGCGGAGTGCCATCGCGATATCGGTTGAAAGAAGCATTTAGTAGCAAATTCCAATTATCAGAAGGCTCCCATAGTAGCTGGGCGCGACCGCTGCCCCCAGATTCAAAGTCAATATCGTCTCCAGTATCTGTGTTGATCAAAAAGCCTTCTCTCTGTTTGAAATCACCAGAGAGTCGATAGAAAAGATTGTCTTCGATAATTGGACCACTGGCGCTGGCTCTGATATCTGGGCTGATGAAGTTGCCGAGAGAAGAGGAGACTCTGTATTCTGGCTCGTTGGTTGGCTTGCGGGTAGTGATATTGACGACGCCTGCGATCGCATTGCGTCCATACAGCGTAGATTGCGGACCGCGCAATACTTCTATCTGATCTAGATCGCTCAGATCTAGATCGAGAAAGCCCGTATAGTCGTAGGGCACATCATCAATGTAGAAAGCGGCTGAATCTCTAGAAAGAAAGTTTAAATTGCTCAGACCCCGAATGCTGTAGAGAAGAAAGTTTCGTCCGGGCGTGTAGGCGGTGAAGTTTGGCGTCGATCCGGCAATCTCTTCTAAGAAGGTGATGTCATCATCCTCAATTTCTTCAGCCGAGAAAGCAGTTAAGCTGATTGGCACATCTTGGACTTCGTCAGGGCGTTTCTCTGCCGTTACGATCAGTCGCAAAGGACTATCAGCATCGCTGTCAGCGCTATCCGCAGGTGACTCACCTGCAGTCTCACGATCGCTCTCGCTGCCGATCGAAAAACCAGTGGCGCTAATCGTTAATTGCTGCGAGTCAATCGAAATCGCTGTGCTTGGCGGCACCTCACTGCCAACAATTCGTACCTGCACCTGCTGCGGATTAATCTGCGTAACTTCAATGCGCTCTACACCTGTAGCTGGTGACTCTAGCCAAAAATTCTCACCTGTAGACAAAGACAGTACCGTATTGTCGAAGTCGGCCACAAAAGCGTTGCCATCGATGGCAGTGAAAGGCGCTAGCAGCCTGCCCCCTGGCGCTTCTAGAAGAAGATCAATACCATCATCGTATTCGACGATAAGGATGTTGGTTATCTCAGTCAGCTCAGGCTGCTGACTAAACTGCTGTCCAAACTGCTGTTCAAGCTGTAAACCTAGTGGCGAGAGCGGTTCTTCTAATGGCTCTTCTACTAGAAATCGAACGAAAGACTCTTCACCGTAGGTCGCTTCTGCCCTCGCCGCTATCAGCACACAGATAGCGGCAACGGTATACCCGAATGCCTTTATTTTCAAGAAGCTGACCTGTTGTTTTTTTATACCTAGACTACTATTCTCTGCGAAAGGAAAACCTGTCAATTGACAGGCCGTCTAGAAAAAAACAGGATGTAGAAAAGCTAGTGCGAGATAAACCCAACCAGCAGAAGCGGCAGCAATAGAGCCGCTACTAAAATCGCAAACAGGGTTTCTGGCGGCGTCTTGATTAGGTTCGGATCTTCTTTCTTTTTGTTTGGATTATCCATAGATAGCCTCTGGTCAACTTACACTTTCAAATCTCGCTGTTCTTAGCCAATGCTCGAACATATAGAAAAGTCTATGGGTAAGAAATCTACAGATAAAAAGCCTACAGATAAGAATTGACTGCTTCACTGAAGGTGGAGTAAGGCTTAACACCGATGAGCGTATCCACTAACTCACCATTTTTAAAGAACATCACAGCAGGAATGCTCTTGATGCCAAACCGACTAGCAACCGCTTTGTTCTCATCTAGATCGAGTTTAGACACGGTTGCTTTTCCATCGAATTCTTCTGAAAGCTGATCCATCAGTGGTGCCACCAGTTTGCAAGGGCCGCACCAGCTAGCGGTGCAGTCCACCACCACCACAGAATCTTCTTTAATCAATGTATCGAATGCGGCTTCGTCAGCTATATATTCTGCGCTCATGGTGTGATCGCTCCAAATTTCATCTCAACATAAGGATCATACACCTGTAGCCAACCGACTCCATCCCCACATTGTCAGCTTCACCAACATCTCCCAAAGCAAAGCCCTCCAATTTATACAAACCGAAGGGCTCTAGAATCAAGGTCTCACGATCTCAGCGCAGACTCTTATTCTTCAGTAATCCGACTTATAGCTTTCCGCGCTTTGCTATACCAGAAATCTACTTCCCAGCCAGCTTTTTCACCTTCTGCATGATGCTCTCAGGATCTAGTCCCTGGTGATAGAACTGTTCCCAAAGACCGCCGCCCCCTTCTTCATGCGTACCCGCATGAGCAAACTTAGGCGTATAGCCGCGCTCTAGCAGCCAAGTCCCATAGCGAGCACCCAAACCAGTCTTCTCGTTGAAAGATTCGACCACCATCACCAGCGGCGAATTACCGACTTTCTCTAGCATCTGCTCATCGACGACGTTGAGCGTAGACTTGTTGATTAAGCCAATGCTCAAGCCTTCTTCCTTCAGCCGCTCTACCGCGTCTAGAGCACGATACAGACCATCACCAAAGCTGACGATGTAGCCGTCAGTTCCCTCGCGAACAACATCGTCTTTACCAGGAACAAAGGTATAGTCGCCGTCGTATAGGGTTTTACCGCCGTCATCTTGCAACATTGGCACTTTTGCGCGAGTTGAGAAGATGAACCGTAGACCAGGATCATGGAAGACCTTTTCTACGCAAGCCTTCATCTGGTGCGCGTCCGCTGGGAAATACAAACGGGTTTCGTAGCCGTCGTCTAGGCCATTGTCGGCAAACATATTATTGATACCAAAGTGGCAGGTGTTATCTGCCATATCATCGATACCAGAGTGAGAAAAGTGGCAAAGCAGATTGGCTTTGTTCAGCCTTGCCATCGTGATTTCAGAAATACACATTTCTAGAAACGCACTGAAGGTAGCAAAGATACCCTGCTTGCCTTCGGCCATGCCAAAACCTGCTGCCGCTGAGAGGTTGCCGCGCTCCATGATGCCGCCGCTGACAAAGATTTCGGGATACGCCTTGTGAATATGGTTTAGACCACAAGAGCCTTCTAGGTCGCAGTCAACTACCAGCACCTTCTCTTTGCGCTCGGTGTCGCTCATCTTGCCTAAGACTTCTACCGTCGCTTGCCCAAAGACATTACGGTTAGAGCCGACTTCGTCGCTAGAGCCTTTAAAGTCGTAGCTATGCTTTGGCTTTTCAATTGCCTTGAGATAGTCAGCGGCTTCTTGGCGACCGTGCTTCTCTAGATATTTGATCGCCAGGTCGGTGGGAATCACGTCGTGGCCGTGAGTGCTGCCTTCCAAGCCTTCGATGCCGACGGTCATGGGGCGCTTGCAGATGACTGCAATTGGGCCGTCAGTTGCGATCGCCTCGCAGATATTCGCGTACAGCGCATCAATATCTTCACCGTCATTCACTAGCGTCTTGATACCGTGACCTTCTAGCGTTCTTTGCACGCTGTAGCCGCCTAGATACTCAGAGGGGTGACCTGCGATCGTCACGTCATTATCGTCAATGATCAGCTTGACGTTGATACCCTGTGCCGCTGCCAATCTAGCCGCTTCTGCATCATCGCCTTCCTGCTGCGCCCCATCAGAGCCGAGTAGGAAAGTTGTCTTACCAGGGTTTGCCAGCGCCACACCATTCACAAACGGCCACATATGACCCAGCCGACCCGAGCTAAACTTCACCCCAGGCGTCAGACCTAGCTCTGGGTGACCCGGTAGCTTCGAATCCGCCGCCCGGTACTTCACTAGCTCTTCAGCAGGCAGATCGCCATTGAGCGTCGCCATCAGATACTGCGTACCGACTCTGTGACCCGCTTCATCAAAGAAAGTCGGCACGAACTTGTCAGGATTGCCCCGGAACAGCGCATCCAAAATCATTACTTCAGGCACAGTGTCATAAGGACCACCCGTATGGCCGCCCACACCCCGCGCACCGCCAGTGGCTGTGAAGAAAACGATAGTCTCGCGGCAAAGCTGAATATTCGCTTTGAGCGCGTCGCGCTGTTCGTCGGTCAGCTTATTGTTAGCAGGATCGAGTGTAATTCGATTGTAAGCACTTAAATCAATGGGAAAAGCAGATTTGGGCTTAGCTTGGGTTGCTGTCATTGAGCTATTTCCTAAACACATCTATCTCTTTTAAGCCTATGAAGCGTTCGATGCAGTGAGCAGCGTTTTCAAAAAAGGCTTAGAAAAAGTTAATATTTCCATTCTCCCTGATCATGCCGCTGCGGTTAAGGGCAAAACCAAAATTTGTGACCCAAGCTACTAAACCTCATCCCCTATCCCCGTCCCAACACCACCCGGTCTGATGAACGCCTGTCTCAACTTCTCAGTGCGCGATCGCCACTCACAGCCCTCCACATGATCATTCACCATCCCCATCGCCTGCATAAACGCATATGCCGTCGTCGGGCCGATAAAAGACCAGCCGCGTTTTTTTAGATCCTTACTCATGGCTACTGACGCAGGCGTCTTACTAAGCGTCATCAGCGTCTCGTAGTCAAAAG